>CADBTG010000099.1 GCA_902797475.1 uncultured Lachnospiraceae bacterium
ACGGACGCGGTTGCTCCGCTGATCAACCCCGGGCTTTCAAGATAGGAAGAACCATGGTATTAAAACCGATTAACCGAAAAGAAACGGCCCTGTACCTCGGCTACGGAAAGAACGAGCCGGACGAGATCATCTTAAAGATGATGGACGACTGCGAGGGGCCTTTGATGGAAGCCGCGAGACCCGCATATGCCTTCGGCGTATTTGACACGATTGTATGCTCGGAGGAGCGCATTGCCCTTTCGGAATGCGCGCTTGAGCTGACCGGCAAAGACATCGGAAAGCTGCTCCGCAACTGCGGAAAAGCCGTCCTGTTTGCGGCCACCCTCGGAAGCGGTGTGGACATGCTGATTCGCAGGCTTCAGGTAAATGACATGCCGAAGGCTTTGATTACGGATGCCATGGCCGGCGCCGCGATTGAGCAGATTTGCAATGATTTTCAGGAAGAACTCGCGGCCAGATTTCCGGGAACGGTGCAGACCATGCGGTATTCGCCGGGGTACGGAGACCTCCCGCTTTCTTTGCAGAAGGACCTGCTTGCCACTTTGGAGGCGGGCAAGAGAATCGGACTGACGGTGACGGACGGCAGCATGCTGACCCCTGTCAAATCCGTTACGGCAATCATCGGGCTTCGCGACGCAGACAGCGAAGAGGAAGCCCTTAAGTTAAAGGACAGAATGGCAGCAGCGGACGACTTTACGGCCGAGCTGTCCATCGGAAACTGCGGAAAGGAAGCCTGTCAGGGCTGCGCTTTCCACGATCGGTGTCACAGAACCGAAAAGGAGGAAGCATGAGCGGAAGAACAATCCGTATCCTGGACGGCGGCATGGGAACGATGCTGCAGGCTCTCGGGCTCCCGCTCGGCGGCGTTCCCGAGGTTTGGAACATTACGGAACCCGAGCGGATACAAAGCGTTCACGAGGCATATCTTTCGGCCGGTTCCGAGATCGTCTATACAAATACTTTCGGCGCCAACCGCTACAAGATGGCATCCACCGGGTATTCCGTAAAGGAGCTGATCGGCGCAGCCGTGAAGAATGCGAAAAAGGCCTGCAGCGCCTTCCCCGGAACGAAGGTCGCTCTCGATATCGGACCGATCGGCAAGATGCTTTCCCCGCTCGGCGATCTTGCGTTTGAAGAAGCCTATGACATGTTCAAAGAGCAGGTGCTTGCCGGAAGCGAAGCGGACTACATTGTCATCGAGACAATGTCGGATCTTTATGAGACGAAGGCGGCTCTTTTGGCGGCCAAGGAGAACAGCGACAAGCCGGTTCTCGTGACAATGAGCTTTGAGGCAAATGCCAGAACATTCACCGGTACCGGAATCGACTGCATGGCCCTGACACTTTCGGGGCTCGGCGCGGACGCCATCGGCTTTAACTGCTCGCTCGGACCGAAGGAGCTTGCGCCGATGGTCAAAAGACTGTACGAGCTGACCGAGCTGCCGCTTGTTTTGAAGCCGAACGCAGGGCTTCCGGATCCGGTAACCAACACCTATAACATCGGCCCCGAGGAATTCGGAGACCTTATCGGAGAGCTTCTTCCGTACGGCATCGCCTATGTGGGCGGCTGCTGCGGAACGAACCCCTCCTATATCGCGCAGCTTAGAAAGCGCGTGGAGGCTTTTGAAGCCTCTTCGGAACGGCCGGAACTGCCGGCGAAGGTCGCATTTTCCGGAATCTGTTCCTCGACGGATGCGGTCTGGTTTTCGGAGCCACGCGTCATCGGCGAGCGAATCAATCCGACCGGTAAGCAGCGCTTACAGGAGGCACTTCGAAACGGTGACATGGATTATATCCTTTCGCAGGCGCTCTCGCAGGTTTCGGCAGGCGCTGACATTCTGGATGTCAACGTGGGCTGCCCGGGTGTCGACGAAAAAACAATGATGGTCAATGTCATCAGGGAACTGCAGGCGGTTGTTTCGGTGCCGTTACAGATTGACTCCAACGACCCCGTGGTCATTGAGGCAGCACTTCGCGCGTATAACGGACGTGCGCTTGTCAACAGCGTGAACGGCGAGGAGAAGAGCCTTTCGGCAATCCTTCCGATCGTGAAACGTTACGGCGCGGCCGTTGTCGGCCTTACGCTTGATGAAGGCGGCATTCCGCCGATGGCGGAGGACCGTTTCAAAATAGCGGAGAAGATCGTGAACCGTGCGGGTGCAATCGGGATTCCCCGAAAAGATCTGCAGATAGACTGCCTGACGCTGACGGCCGGTGCGCAGCAGGAGGCTGCAGCGGAAACGGTCAAGGCTTTGGCGAGAGTCCGCCGTGAGCTCGGAACCGGCGCGGTTTTGGGTGTTTCCAACATCAGTTTCGGTCTTCCGAACAGAGAACTTGTGAACAGCACATTCCTTGCCATGGCACTCCAAAGCGGCCTGACGCTTCCGATCATGAACCCGAATTCCGAAGCGATGATGGGAACGATTCGGGCGTACCGCCTTTTGGCGAATCTGGATCAGCATGCCATGGCATTTTCCGAAGCCTACCGCGACTTTGTTCCGGCTGCTGCGGCGAAAAAGCCCGGTGCGGAAACGGTTGCGGCGCCGGTTAAGGACGAATCGGAAGGAAAGATTCGCGAGGAACTCGGCGACAAGGCAGCGGAGCTGTATGCTGCCGTCGTAAGCGGACTTAGTGAGCGCGGAGCAAGCCTTACCGAGGAGCTGATTGCCGAGAAAGACCCGATGCAGATTGTCAACGGCGTGCTGATTCCGGCGCTTGACACGGTCGGAGCGGGCTATGAGAAGGGAAGGATCTTTCTTCCGCAGCTGATTCTTTCGGCTTCGGTTGTTCAGGGCGCATTTGCCCGCATTAAGGAAAGACTCAATAAAGACGGCGCGGCGAAGGTTTCGAAGGGAACCATCGTGCTTGCCACCGTGAAGGGTGATATCCATGACATCGGCAAGAACATCGTTAAGGTGCTTCTTGAGAATTACGGCTTTACCGTAATCGATCTCGGCAAGGACGTGCCGGTTGAGGCGGTTGTGAAGGCCGCACGGGAAAGCGGTGCGCCTCTGGTCGGGCTGAGCGCGTTAATGACAACGACGCTCGGCAGCATGGAGGAAACCATTCGCGCCTTAAAAGAGGCCGGGCTTCCCTGTAAAACCGTTGTCGTAGGCGCGGTGCTTACGGCTGATTACGCTGCCCGTATCGGCGCGGATTATTACGGCAGGGATGCGAAAGCGACCGTGGATATCGCGAAAGAGGTATTCCACTGCTAAGAAAGGATGATGCAGCATGTGTTTATTCCGCAGAAACCGGAGAAAAACTGCATTGTGGGAAGGAGAGAACGGAAAAGTGTATATCATTTTCGGACTCGGGAACCCCGGGCGAAAGTATGCGGGAACCCGCCACAATGTCGGCTTTGACGCGGTTACGGCTCTTGCCGATGCGTTCGGGATCAAACTTTCCGACACGATGCTTAAAGGGCTGTCGGGACGCGGCATCATTGCGGGGCAGAGGGTCATCCTCGTGCAGCCGCAGACCTTTATGAACTTAAGCGGCGAGTGTGTCCGCGCCTATGCGGACTTTTATAAGGTTCCGCCGGAGCAGATTCTTGTTCTGTGTGATGATATCTCCCTCGAGCCCGGCAAGTTACGGCTCCGCGTAAAGGGAAGCGCCGGTGGTCATAACGGATTAAAGAGCATTATCGCGAATCTCGGAACGAGCGTGTTCCCCCGCCTTCGGATCGGCGTCGGGGAAAAGCCTTTCGGCTGGGATTTGGCGGACCATGTGCTGGCGCGTTTCCCGAAGGAGGAAGAGCCTTTGATTCGGGAAGCGTTTAAGAAGGTTACGGAGGAGGTTCCGCTTTATCTGACCGAAGGCGCAGAGGCGGCGATGAACCGGTTTAATTGAACGGAGAATCATGAGAAAGACTTTTTTGGACCCGCTTCTTGAGGACCGCGAATTTCTCGCGGCGCGGGATTATCTGAAGACGAAAAAAGCCCCGGTACAGGTATCGGGGTGTACTTCTGTGCAAAAAAGTCACTTTGTCAGCGCACTTGCGCAGGAATATCCGTTCCGTCTCATCGTGACTGCGAGCGAGCTGCGCGCGAAGGAGATGGCGGAGGACCTGAGCTTATACGAGAAAAATGTGTACCTTTACCCCGCGAAAGATGTCATCTTTTACAGCGCGGATGTCCACGGAAATGCCATCGTAAAGGAACGGATGAGAGTCATCCGGCATCTCGCGGAGGCGGAGCCGTGTACGGTCGTGACGAGCGTGCAGGCGCTTACGGACCGCCTGATGCCCTTAGAGGAGATCAAAAAACAGGCCGTCAGCATCAGCATGGACGAGCCGGTTCCGATGGAGGAATTAACGCAGAAGCTTGTCACGCTCGGCTATCAGAAGCAGGCGCAGGTAGAGAATCCGGGCGAATTTGCCGTTCGCGGCGGCATTCTCGATGTGTTCCCGTTAACGGAAGAGACGCCT
>CADBTG010000100.1 GCA_902797475.1 uncultured Lachnospiraceae bacterium
ATCCTCTCTCCCGATTGTCTGCGTCAGAAACTCCGACAGTCTGACCACGCCGTGACGCGGTCCGCCGGCAGGCTTGATATCGGCTCTCGCGAAGCCCTCAAATTCCTTCGGAAGCTTTGAATACGCCCGCTCCAAAAGGAATTCCGTGCGCCGGTCAACCACATCCTCCCCGGGCAGAAAAACGGTAAAACCGGGCTCAAAATCGTGATCCTGTGAGACGGCATCGTCAAATCCCATGCACTCCGAGCCCTGCCCCACAAGTCCCACGGCAATGTGCTTTAAAGCCTCCGGAAACTGCTCCGCAAGCATTTCTTTTCCGAACGCCTCGTAAAACCTTTCGGCGAGTTCCAATCCCTTCATACCGTCATCCTTCCTCCACCGCGCCAAGTCTCTCATAGATGGCCCTTGCCCGCTCCGTCAGCAGATTCTTCTCCCCGAACCAGCCGTAGTATGCAAAGGTCGGTGCACATTTGTCACAGACAAATGCAAAGTATCCGTTGTCAAGCGTCGAGGCCTTCTCAAGCTTCTCCTGCGCCGCGCTCAGGCAGCGGTCGATATCGTCCTGCGCCGCCTCAAGACCGTCCCGGGCTTCGTACATACCGGTCATATTGAGATAAGTGATGGCCTCCTCGGCCTCGTTTCCGTCGCTTTTTGCAAGAATCGAAAGAGCCTTTTCGCAAAGCTCCAAAGCCTCGTCATAACGCGCCAGGTCGGAAAGCGCGGAACTCATGTTGTTGTAAAGGCCCGCGAGCCGCCTGTCCCCTGCCGGGAGCAGTTCTTCATAGACAAAGCTTGCCTCTTCGAAAAACGGCAAAGCCTCCTCACTCTGCCCGAACGCCTTGTAAACCGTTCCGGCATTGAGAAGCGCCGTCGCGCCTTCCACGCTCATGCGGCGGTTTTTGCGATCCAGATAGCGAAGCATCCTGTCGACTGCTGCCATGGCATCTTCCCTGCGCTCAAGCTTGCGGTACAGGCCCATCTGCTCATTTACGGCAAGGTAGTAAACTTTATCATCGCCGAACCGTTCGCCCTCCGCCTCCCAATAGCGAAGAAGCCTCTCCGCTTCCGCATACTCCCTGCGTGCGAACAGGCTGTCCAACTTATTGAGAATTCTCGTGATATCGGCGCTCATGTAACCTCCCGGCGGCTCCGAGGAGCCGGCATTATAATCTTGCTCACAGATTCCGCACAAACTAAAGAACCTTAGTTACTGTGCCGGAACAACGAGCGGAATATACTCCCACGTCATCGTACTTGTAACTTTGCCGTTTGTTTGGTTCTTGACAATAGCCTTGGAAACAAAACCGTTCCCATCATATTCGTAAGTCGTTTCGCTGTCGTCCCTGTAATAATACTTAGAGATGACTCTCCCTTCATCATCGTACTGCAACCGGTAGAGTATCAGATCGGGGGATGATTCATCGCTCAAAACAATCAACTCTGTATCATTGTAATTGTACCACCTGCCAATCTCGATAACCCTGCCCTTATCATCCTTTATGAACTTTTCCTCGACTCCTTCAGATGTTTCACACTCAAGAATAATGGATTCATAATCGTCCGGCGAGCCGTCTGAAGGCTGTGACAGCATAATTTTGCATCGGTCAATCCTCTTCGTCAACAGCCCCGAAATATCATATTGGTATTCCGATGAAAAACCGTCGTTCTCGTATTTCCATTCAGTAGTGACAAATCTCGCGTCTGTAGCGTTTCTTGTTAATTTGCTTTCCAGACGCCCGTTTTGGTATTCCCACAAGGTTGTGCTCGTTTCCGGATATCGCCAGGTGACCCAGACATGTTCCGGGTTCTCTTCACCGTAGAGGAATTCCAGCTCATATTCGACCCTTTCCTGATCCTCAGCGCCTTTCCGAATCCTATGCATGCACCGGTTAATTCTGCCTTCTTCATCATAGCTGAAGCTGTATGTTTCGTAATACTTTCCTTCGATGTTCACATATAGAGTAATACTTTCCCACCGGCCTTTTTCATCAAGATTCACCTCATACCCGTTTCTCTTGGATGACGCCAGCAAAATGCCGGTGCCCTCTCCTGCCTTAGGTTCTATAATACTGAACATCATGCCGTTAAAACCGTCTTCTGAAATCGGTCCATCCCCATCAGATCTGTATAGTACGGTTCTCACCCCCGGACCCTCATAGTATAATTTTCTCAGCCCGGTATAATACACTTCCTCCGAACGAAACGACTTTGTCTCCCTGCTAATCAATCTCCCGAGCTCGTCATAAGAATACCTCGTCTCATGCACCATACCGCTCGAATCGCTGCTTTCGGAGTATGACTCCACCATTTTTGCCACTCTCCAGACAAGCTTCATCCCATCCGGCACCTCGGGGATCTCAACTGCTGACTTTTTGTCGTCCGATTTCTTGCCTTTCTTTTTGGAAAATGTGACCGCCAAAAGCACGCCCTCCGCAATGACGGCAATCGCGCAGACGGCAATCAGCGCAAGAATGAAATGCTTGCGCTTAAGGACCGGCTTCTTTGATTTTCCCGTTTTC
>CADBTG010000101.1 GCA_902797475.1 uncultured Lachnospiraceae bacterium
CTCGGAGAGGATGCTGTCCTTCTGGCAGCGGCAGGTTTCACTGTCCGTCTGTACGAGAAGGACCCGGTTATCGCGGCGCTTCTCGACAATGCCCTATACCGTGCCGCGGCGGATCCGAAGCTTTCGGAAACGGTGTCCCGAATGGAACTGATATACGGCGACAGCATCGAAGCCATGAAAGGACTTTCCGAAGCGCCGGACGTGATTCTTCTCGATCCGATGTTTCCGAAGCGACAAAAGAGCGCGCTGATCAAGAAGAAATTCCAGCTTCTGCAGCAGCTCGAAAGCCCCTGTGGGGATGAGGAGGCGTTACTTAATGCGGCCGTAACGGCAGGAGCCAAGCGCATCCTGATTAAGCGTCCGCTGAAGGGACCGTACCTGGCCGGCCGAAAGCCTGACTACAGCTTAAGCGGCAAGGCCATCCGTTACGATTGCTTCGTGCGGGCATAAAAATATTTTACAGGGAGAAAACAGCATGGAATTCAAAATTACAGCGGGAGCCATCCGAAAGGGCAGCGTGGCATTTGTCTGCGGCGAAGGGGAATGGAGCGGCGTAAAAAAGATTGCCGGACGCGTAAGCGATGATATGAAGGCAGTGTTCGGAAGCAGACCGGAGGTGCTTGAAAGCGCGGAGCTTTCGGAAAATGTGACGATGCCGATTCTGTTCGGAACCGTCGGAAAGAGCAAGCTGATCGACAGCCTCGCGAAAGCGGGCGTGATTGACCTTTCGGAGGTTAAGGACAGACGCGAGGTGTTCACGATTGCCGTTGTGAAGGACGTTCCGAAGAAGGCCGTAAACAAAGGACAGGGAAGCTTTAAGACCGCGGTTGTCATCGCGGGCAGTGAGAAGCGCGGCACCATTTACGGACTGTTCCATCTTTCCGAGATGCTCGGCGTTTCGCCTTTCATCGACTGGCTTGACATGAAACCCGCCAGGCTCAGCGACTTCACGCTTCCGGAGGGTTTCCGGTATGTTTCGAAGGAACCGTCCGTCCGTTTCCGCGGCTTTTTCATCAACGACGAGTGGCCGGCCTTCGGCAACTTCTGCACGAAGAACTACGGCGGCTTCAACGCGAAGGTTTATGTGCATGTGTTTGAGCTTTTGCTCCGCTTAAAGGGTAACTATCTGTGGCCCGCGATGTGGTCGGCTGTCTTCCCGGAGGACGGGCCGGGTCTGGAAAATGCCATTCTTGCCGACGAGCTCGGTGTCGTCATGGGTGCTTCACATCACGAGCCGTGCTGCCGCCAGGGCGAAGAGTACAGCCACGTGCGCGGTAAGGGCTCCGTTTACGGCGACGCTTGGAATTTCAATACGAACGAAAAGGGCATCACCCGGTTCTGGGAGGACGGCCTTAAGAGAAGCGGAAAGTTCGAAAATGTGATCACGGTCGGCATGCGGGGCGAAGCCGATACTGCGATTCTCGGCCGCGAGGCAACGCTTGCGGATAACATCGACCTGCTTCGAAGAGTTCTGAAGACGCAGAACGGACTGATTAAAAAGTACGTCAACAAGGACCTTGATAAAGTTCCGAGAATGCTTGCGCTTTATAAAGAGGTTGAGCCTTATTTCTACGGCGACGAGACGACGCCCGGCCTGATGGGCGACCCCGAGCTCGAGGGCGTGACGCTGATGCTTTGTGACGACAACTACGGTAACCTCCGCACGCTTCCGACGAAGGAAATGCTTCCGCATAAGGGCGGATACGGCATGTATTACCACTTCGATTATCACGGCTATCCGGTTTCCTACGAGTGGTTCAACACGTCCTTCCTTCCGAAGGTTTGGGAGCAGATGACGACCGCTTATGACAACGGAATCCGCGAGCTTTGGATCGTCAATGTCGGCGACATTTTCAGCACCGAGTTCCCGCTTGCGTATTTCCTTGACCTTGCCTACGATTTCGAGCGTTACGGCACGAACGATTTAAGAAGTGCCGAAAAGTATACGAAGGCTTTCCCGAAGAAGCATTTCGCGGGAATCCTGGATGATTCGGAGTGCGCAAAGCTGTCGAAACTGCTGCGCGGTTACACGAAAATCAATGCCGCAAGGCGCACCGAGGCCATGAACGACGGAATTTATGCGCCGTTCGCTTACGGCGAATGCGAAAAGCTTCTTTCGGAATGCAACCGTCTGATGAACGAGGCGGAGACGCTTCGCGCGGAGCTTCCCGAGGAAGCGCAGTTCGGCTACTATGAGCTTATCTATCTGCCGCTTACGGCGAACCTCAACGTGCAGAAGATGTGGCTTCTGACAACATTGAACCATGCGTATGCCGATATCCGCAGCACCTATGCGTTAAAGCTTGCAAAGGAAATCGACGAATGCTTCGCAAAAGACCGCTCGCTGACCGAAGAGCTTCATACCGTTCATAACGGAAAATGGTACGGAATGGGCATGTCGGAGCATCTCGGTTTTCAGTACTGGTGCGAGGAAGAGTGCCGCTATCCGGTTACGCACACGTTCAAACCCGCGGCGAAGGACCGCATGATCGTGACCGTTCCGGGAACCGACCAGCATACCGAAGGAACGCCTTGGACCGCAAGAATCCTGACGCTCGGCGCGTTCCTTGACCCGCGCGTGAAGACAGGTGCCATCAACCTTTCGACCGCATCGGCAAGACCGATTAAGTTTACAGCGGAATGTAACAGCGCCGCAATCACGCTTTCGAAGACTTCGGGCACGGTTCAGCCCGAGAGTCTCCTTTCCCTGAAGGTCACGCTTGACCGCACGAAGGTTAAGGAAAGCGAGGTATTTGAGATTAAGATTCACGGCGCTGCCGGAAATGTCCGCGTGAGGGTTCCCGTAATCGTTCCGAATGCGCCCGCTGACAGCGACACATTTGTCTGGTGCGCGGAGAACAGCATCGATATGAATGCGAAGATTCATACGATGCCGAACCTTTCGGTTGTCTTCGGCGAAGGCGCCATGCTGAACCGCTACATTGCCATCGAAGCGGAGCATTTTGCAGCGAAGCAGGATACGAAGGCAGGTAAGTTTGAAATCCTTCCGGATTACGGACGCACGCTTTCGGGCGTGAAGGCGTTCCCGCAGAACGTCACATTTTCCGCTAAGGACGCGCCCTCCGTTACATACCGCTTTACGGTTCCCGCGGAGGGACGGTACTGCGTCCGCCTCATGACAAGCCCCGGCAACCCGCCGACCCGCATTCCCGAACTGTTCTTCGGCATTGCGGCGAACGACGGCCGCATGAAGAAGGTAAATGCCATCCCGGACGGCTTCCGTGTCGGAGACGGAAACGATCTTTGGGCGCAGGGCGTGCTCTGTAACAGCCGTGAGGTCATGGTTTCGCTTGATCTGAAGGCAGGCGTGAATACGGTAAGCATATTTGCGCTTTCCCCGAACTTTGTTCTGGAAAGACTCGTGATCTTCCGTGAGGGAGAAGAACCGAAACGCTCCTATCTCGGCCCGAATGAAAGCTTCCGTGGAGGTATCTGATGTACGAGAAACTGATCTGTGCCCCGTTTAATGCCGTCTATTTCGCCGTGTTTGCGCTGTTTCTCGCGCTGTTTCTGATCGGTGTTTTCGTCCTTAGAAAGAAGCCCGAAAGAACGCGTGCGGTTGTGCTTTCCGTTGCCATGCTCATCACGCTTGTCGGCTTCTTCGTTTATAAGCTCTTTCTTTCAAGGGACGCCGACTTCTCGAGAATTACGGCGGAGGCCGGAACCGGTGAGTTTAACTGGTGGGGCGAACTGCCGCTTCAGCTTTGCAACATCAATATGATTCTTATCCCGATTGCGGCGCTTTCGGGGAAGCGGATTCTGCAGTGCTTCTGCTTCTTCATGGGACCGCTCGGCGCGGGACTTGCGCTTGCGCTTCCGGGAATCGGTTTTGAGCATTACAGCATCCTTCTTCCGAGAATGATCGGCTATTACGGGACGCATTGGATGGTTGTGTTCGGAAGCCTCGCGCTCGGTGCGCTCGGGCTTTATAAGCCGAAATATAAGGATTATCTGCTGACGCTTGCGTCGGCTTTCGGGATTTCGTTCCTGATCTTCCTTGTGAACTCGCTGCTTCGGGTAACGAAGCTGAATCTCTATGCGAATTATTTCTTTACGCATGAGCCGGAGGGAAACCCGATTCTCGAGTTGTTCCATTCCTGGCTGCCGTTTCCGTTTCTGTGCCTGATTCCGTGCGCACTGATTCTGACACCTTACGTTTTTCTTGTTGTCAGCATCGTCCGCGTGGCAACAAGGGGCGCAAAGGAAGCAGAAGAAAAGGCGGATTGATTTTTTCTTGACACGGGTCGCGCGCGGGAATAAAATAACGCTGTAATTTTCGTGAGATTTCCCAAAAACGGAGGTATCTATATGAGCATCAGAATCGGCATTCTCGGCTACGGTAACCTCGGACGCGGCGTTGAACTCGCGGTCCGTCAGAATCCCGACATCGAGCTGAAGGCTGTTTTCACAAGAAGAAACCCGGAAAGCCTGACCCTTATGACGGAAGGTGTTCCGGTATACAATGTTGCGGATATTCAGTCTTATAAGGACATCATCGACGTGCTGGTGATCTGCGGCGGAAGCGCCACGGACCTTCCGGAGATGACGAAGAAATATGCAAAGGACTTTTGCGTCATCGACAGCTTCGATACGCATGCAAGAATTCCGGAGCACTATGCGGCGGTTGATCAGGCAGCGAAGGAAGGCGGCAATGTCGCTTTGATTTCCTGCGGCTGGGATCCCGGCATGTTCTCACTGCTTCGTCTGTACGGCAACTGCATCCTGCCTGCCGGCGTGGACTACACGTTCTGGGGCAAGGGCGTGAGCCAGGGTCATTCCGACGCCATCAGAAGAATCAAAGGCGTGAAGAACGGCAAGCAGTACACGGTTCCGGTGCCTGCTGCGCTGGAGGCTGTAAGAAACGGAGAAACGCCTGAACTGACCACGAGACAGAAGCATACCCGCGTATGCTATGTGGTTCCCGAGGAGGGCGCGGACCTTGCGAGAATCGAGAATGAGATCAAGACAATGCCGAACTACTTCGCGGACTACGATACGACCGTGAATTTCATTTCGGAAGAAGAGTTTTTCAGAGATCACAGCGGCCTGCCGCACGGCGGTTCCGTATTCCGCATCGGTTCAACCGGAGCAAACGGCGAGCATCGCCACGTGATTGAGTATAAGATTCAGCTGGACTCCAATCCGGAGTTCACTGCGTCGGTTCTTTTGGCATTTGCCAGGGCCATTGCGAGACTGAAGGCAGAGGGCGTAACGGGCTGCAAGACCGTATTCGACATTGCGCCGGCGTACCTGAGCCCGCTTTCCGGTGAGGAAATCAGAGCCCACATGCTGTAATCAGTCAAAATAGGAACGGAACCGGATTTCGCGGCTGCTGTTCGGGAACAGATGCCGGTACAGCTCCAGAAAATAATCATCGGTCATGCTTGCGATATAGTCGCTGACGATGAAATCCGGTTGTTCTAAAGCATAATCTCCGGGTGCACGGTAGTGCGCCCGGTTTTTGTTTACATAAGCGATATGATGCGTGAAGACCGGCGAGGACTCGTCGCCCGCAAGAAGATCCGCCCGAAGCTTTTCGTAAAGTTCTTCAAACATCGGCTGAATCTTCTCGTCGTAGGTCTTCTTAATCTTTTCGTTGTGATAAATGACACGGTAATTCTCTTCCTTGGCGGTCTTCAGATCGGAGAACGCCTCCTCGCTCATCTCAATGCAGTCCTTCCCGTAGCTGTTCGTCACGATGTCGACGGTCAGGTTGTTGATGATGGCAGCGTTATGGCTTCCGATGAATTCCGAGCGGAACTGATAATCCGGCGGAACGATGCCCGCAATGACGGCATCCTGGCGGTCCTTGCCGAGGTAGGCGATGATGTCGCTGATGCGCATGACACAGCCCTCCATCGTGGCGGGGATTAGGAATTTTCCGCCGTCCTTTTCGGCATAGCAGCGCTTCATCGAGGCGTCAAATACGGAAAAATCCCGGTTGCCGGTCGGCTTGTAGCACTGCTTTTCAAACTCACCGTTGTGGCTTAAAAAGCCGTCCAGCGTCTGCAGGCTCACATTACGGAGGAACACATCGTCGAGCACGCGCACGCTCTGCACGTTATGGTTAAAGTAAGCCCCCGTGTGGCGGTGCAGCAGGTCGCTCAGGTATTGCTCCCCGGCATGACCGAACGGCGTGTGGCCGATGTCGTGCCCGAGGGAGATCGCTTCAATCAGGTCGAGGTTGAGGCCGAGGAGCGAGCCGATGTTTCGCGCGATGCGGGATACCAGCTGAACGTGGAGCGCCCGCCTTGTGATGTCGTCGTTCATGTAAAATGAGAACACCTGCGTCTTGTCGGCGTAGCGGTTGTAGTAAGGAAGATGCAGAATCTTCTCGATGTCGCGGACATACGAAGGGCGCCAGAGGTTGCTTCTGTCGTGCCCCATGTCGCGGCGCACGCAGTCGTCATCCCCTGCGGCGTAAGGGTTTTTGTACCCTTTTTCACGGTCGGAAAGAATTCTTTCCGTCAGTTCGGGACTCAGGCTCTGGTAATCGGTTTTCACGGTATCGCCCCCTTTCATGGCTCAATCATACTCCTTTTCGGGCCCGGAAACAAGGATTCGGCGCCCGGGAGGGAGCTTTTTTCTCGGAAAACGGAGGCGAAGGAGCGGTTTTTCATATTTTTCGGTTGCTTTCGTTGGAAAGAATGGTAAAATGGTGATACAAGCATCTTAAGAGCCGCAGAAACGTGCGGCATGAATGCATCCCGGGGATGCAGAAACGGAGGAAGCATATGAAATTCTGTAATCAATGCGGAGCACAGCTTGAAGACGACATGCTGTTTTGCAATATGTGCGGCGCAAAGCAGGAAGCAGCACCTGCCGCGCCTGAAGCAGCTCCCGCTCCCGAGCCGGTTGTTCCCGCTCCCGAGCTGGTTGCTCCGGAGGCAATACCGGCCATTGAGCCGGCATCCGGAGTTCTCTATCAGGCAACGCCTGCTTATACGCCCGAGGTTGCTCCCGCAGCCGGACTGGCACAGCCCGAGGCTCCGAAGAAGAAGTCCAAACTCGGACTGATCATCGGCATCATCGCCGCCGTTCTTGTTTTGGCAGGCGGCGCAATTGCAGGTTTCCTGATTTACAAAAACTCGAAGAAGGAAACGATCGAGGCGTCACAGCTTGTAAAGGTCATCGGCTACGGTCCGAACGGCCACGGCAGCATTGCCGTTGTTCTTGCCAATAAGAGCGACATGATGGAATTGATGGAATATGACGATGACGAGAATCCTTATCCGGGTCTGTGGCTCTATCTTTACGAGCAGATTGAGGACGACGATGAGAATTATCCCGCCGGCGTGACAAGCTGGGTTGAGGAGCAGGTTAGTCCTTATTTTCAGGGAAGCAAAGCCTATAAGAACCTGAGCGACGATCAGATCAGCGATGCCAAGAGCGCTTTGAAGAAGCTGAAGATCAGCATCGAAGACGAAGGAAAAGGAGACGGAAACTACAGCGTAGGCGACACCATCACGATTAAGGTTAAGGGTGACGAGGATACTCTTAAGAAGCATCATGTCGTACTGAAAAATGCGACGTTCGAGTACACCTTTACCGAAAACGATTTCGCGGAATGCACGCCGGTTGACCCGTTTAAGGGCTTTGAATTCACGTGCGAAGGCTATAACGGAAGCGGACAGATTACGTTCTCTTACGATAACGTTGACCCGGTTGCAAAGGACCTGTTCATGTATTCTCCGAACTACGACGAGCTTTATGCAGCTAAGAGCAACGGCGACAAGGTTACCATTACCGCTTCGACCTGGGGCGATCTTTCCAAAGGTTATCTGAAGCGCGACGGCAAATACTATTCCGTTAAAGAAAGCGATTTGACGAAGGTCTTCGAAGTCAGCGGTCTTGAGGAACTTAAGGAGATTGATCTCTTTGAGGGAATTGCCTTCAAGTATACCGGACGCGCGCCGAAGCTTTCCGTAATGATTGACAAGTCCGGCATGGACGAGCTTCTTCAGAATAATGTTACCTATCGTCTTGACAAGACCAGCGGTCTCGCAATCGGCGACACAATCACCGTAACGGCAACGATTTATTCGGACAGAAGACTCAACGAGGCCGGTTATACGTACGACAAGGAGAAGATGACGTACGAGTTTAAGATTCCGGAAACCGCGCCGCATGTCTTCGAGAAGGATGACGAAGTCCTGAAGACGACCGATCCCGAGAAGATTTTCCTGCTTGAGGAGAAGTTTAAGGCAGCTGTCGGCGGAACGCAGTTCATCCCCGGCCTTCAGGCTCCCGGAACCATTGTGGAACTGGTTTCTCTTAAATACGACAAGGCATATTTCTTCGTACAGCCTAAGGATAACGTAATTAACAACGAACTTTGGCAGCTTGCGGAAGCCGAATTCAAGTTCAATATCGGCGGCACGGAGCAGGTTCAGACCGTTTACTTCACCTGTCAGTTTGATGGCATTTTCCTTGATGACAACGGAAACATTGCAAACTCGAACGGTCAGTTCACAATCAATTACTATGCAACCGAAAAGGATAAGGCACTGAGCCAGGCCGATGCGATTGCGGCGCTTGAGAACGTAACGAAGTATGAGCTTCGGTAAAGCATAAGAAAGACACACATTTTTCATCGGCGAGGGGAGTTTTTTTAGACTCCCCTCGTTGACATATAAGCCCGAAATAGGTATAATGAAATTTGCATGGGTGAAGCCCAAAAACTATAGTGAAAGGTATGGTACACACAATGACGAAAAGCAATATTCCTGTTGTAAAACTCGGTATTATTGCCGTAAGCCGTGACTGTTTCCCGATCGTTCTTTCCGAGAAGCGTCGCGCTGCTATCAAGGCTGCTTACAAGGGTGACCTCTATGAGTGTCCCGTAACGGTTGAGAACGAGCTTGATATGCTCAAGGCCGTAGATGATGTTAACAAGGCAGAGTGCAACGCACTCGTAGTATTCCTCGGAAACTTCGGTCCCGAGACTCCCGAGACCCTGATCGCGAAGAACTTTGACGGTCCTGTTATGTTCGTAGCAGCTGCCGAGGGTGACGGCGATATGATCAACGGCCGCGGCGATGCTTACTGCGGCATGCTGAACTGCTCCTACAACCTGGGTATGCGTCACCTGCAGGGCTACATTCCCGAGTATCCCGTGGGCACCGCGGGCGACATCGCCAAGATGATTTGCGACTTCGTGCCCGTGGCCCGCGCCATCATCGGCGTCAAGAACCTGAAAATCATCACCTTCGGGCCCCGTCCCCAGGACTTCTTCGCCTGCGACGCTCCCATCAAGGGCCTGTACGAGCTGGGCGTGGAAATCGAAGAAAACAGCGAGCTCGACTTGCTGGTCAGCTACAAGGC
>CADBTG010000102.1 GCA_902797475.1 uncultured Lachnospiraceae bacterium
AGACCTGGAAGACGGTTCCTACAGGTAAAGATTCCGGCGAGTATGTCATCCGGACGCAGTATAAGGCAAAAGATGATAACCATACCGATTTCTTCGGGGAAGACCTAAAGGTTCTGATAGCAGGTGTTTACAGCCCGGCAGAAGCAACTGCGGAATGGACCAAAGGAAGCGGAATCGCAAGTGTATTCCACTTTAAGAAGGCTTTTAACGATGAAACATGTTTTGCTAACTTTACCGGTGTTTTCGTAGACGGTAAGGAGACTCAGAAGGATAAGGATTATAAGGCGACAAAGGGAAGTACGATTATTACATTTGCTCCGGAGTTCTTAGAGACCCTTTCGACAGGTGAGCACACAATCAAGATTACCTTCAAGGACGGCGAAAGCTCGGCAGTGTTGAAGGTGCTTGAGGCGGTTACAACTCCGGCTGTGAATCCGTCGATGGATTCCACCCCTACCACCGGTGATTCCTCTATGCTGACACTCTGGGCTGCAATGCTTCTTCTGTCCATGGCAGGAGCAACTGCGATGATTGAATGGAAGCGCAGGACTTCCGTAGGTTCCCGTTAGAAGCCCGGATTCGGATTATGAGAATATTTGGAATGCATTCGATAGCGTAGCGGAATTATGGAATAAAACGGGGCGTGCGGTTGCCGAAAGGTCGGGCTTCGCATATCCCGAAAAGACAGAGGAGCGCATGCTTGCGTTCATTCGGAATTATATCCGGGGCGTATAATTCGCGCCGGGCCAGGCGATAAGTAACGGTTGTTCCGAATATCGTCAAGGGAAGAAAGAATTTGCGGAGGAGAATCGCGGTGTATTGGTTATGGATATTCCTGATTTTGATTGCATGGATAGCGGGCATGACGTTCTCTATCTGTGTTCTCTATGCCGCGAAAAATCCCGAAAATCATCCGGATTCGCTGGGTGCAATGCTCATCCATGTCTATATCACCGGGCTGCCGGCGGTTGTTTTCGTTTTCACGGCGATTGTCATTCGCGCAGTCGGTGAGGTCAGCCTGCCAGCCGTTTTGTTAAGTATCGGCATCTGGGCGGTTGTGTTTGAACTTATTCTTGCCTTTGTGAAGTATAAAACGCGCAAAGAACGGGCGGAGAATCCCCACGCAGGTGCGGATCAGAGGATGATTCGGGTCTGGTTTGAAATGGTCCCGCTTTTCGTGATTGCCGTGATGTGCGGCGTATGGTTCCTGTTTTATGAGTACCGGGGGCTGTTTTACATTTTCCTCGGGGCGCTTTTGTTCTTCATGTTCGTATATCCGGTTCTGATGACATTCGTCCGGATCCTTACCGTGCGGCTCCAATGCCCGCCCGAAAGGATGGCCGCGAAAATTTGGGATGGCCCCTTGGGGATGGGGGCAGAGGTCCACTCGGTGACAGATGTTCACAAAGACCCGCAGGACCACAAAGAAGAAGTGTTCTTCCTAACTAACCTTTCCAATCACCTGAAATCCGACATGGGGCCCGCGTATCAGTTCGGTTCCGTAGAAACCCGAAAACACTATCTTGACGCGTGCCTCCGCCGTGCGCAGGGCGTGATGAAGAGCCTTTCCGGCTGGGAGTATGCCGATGTTTTGGACTATCGCATTTTCCGCTCCCGTATCGACCTCAGATGTCACTTCACTGACGGAGAGAGTCGGGTGGTGAAGCTTGGATGGAAGCGGAGGAATTTTGCGAAGGAAAGGCTTTCAGCGGAGGATCAGGAGATTATTCGTATCGCCGAACAATTCCGAAACGTGACGCTGACCGCGCGGCTCGGGTATGTGCTTCGATGCATCGAGACGTATCTCGCGGCGATTTCCGTGAGCGCCTTCGACGGATACCTGAATACGTTCTGGGAGTCTGCTTCCACCGAAGAGTGGAGCAGCGATCACATCGGTCGCGGGCCGTCTGCGGCACTTATCCCGGGTCTTAAACCGGAGCAGAAAGATGCTATTGAAAAGCTGTTCGATGTGGCGAGAGAGTTAATCTGCGATCACAGTTCGTGGCTCGGCATTTTTGAGCGCGGAGAGTATATCACTTCGTGGGCGATTCGCGAGGTGACGAAGGTGCTTGCCGATTGCGGCATCAAAGCGCCCGAACCGGTATTTGCCGAACCGTTCCTGTTTGAACGGGATACGCTTGTGATTAAGGGTGAGCGCAAAATCAAGGAGGCCTGGGGCTTCGGGCCGCAGGTGAAATCGCTGTCGCTTACGAAGAAGTAGGGATTGCAGGTGAAAGGAGTGCTTATGGATATTTCGGTAAAAGAATTTCAGCATATTTCGGAGGCAGACGGGCTGCCGCTTTCCGTTTTGCGGGCAGAGCCCGAGGATGTAACGGCTGTCTGCGGGGCGGCGATTATGGTTCACGGCATGTGTGAGCACAAAGGACGTTATGAGGAGTTTGTGCGGTTTTTGGCGGAGCAAGGGTAT
>CADBTG010000103.1 GCA_902797475.1 uncultured Lachnospiraceae bacterium
AAAAGCTGCTCCGTCAGACTGGTCGGAGACGAAATCGACGCCGGAACCGAAAGAAATGCACGAATCGGCATATTTATAGACGGCACACGCACGAAAGAAATCATGATGAACGAAGACGGGATGAAGGAAGTGACCGTCGAGATTCTGAACAGCGACACCGATACCGTGGCGAACGTCAGGATTGTTAAGCTTTCCGAGGCTGCGGATTCCACTGTCGGAATTGCCGAGATAGATGCGGTCGGCGTCGTATTTCCCATCACCCCGCGTAAGAGAAAGATTGAATTCATCGGAGACTCCATCACGTGCGGTTACGGCGTGGACGGACATTTTGACATTGATGTTTACAGCACCGCGAACGAGGATTGCACAAAGGCCTACGCTTACCGGACGGCCGAGATTCTCGGCGCCGATTACAGCCTTGTGTGCATGAGCGGATACGGCATCATCTCGGGCTATACCGACACGGGAGAGAAGCTTGCGGACAAGATCATCCCGCCGCTTTACGGTACGCTCGGAAGATCCTATGCGCACTTTGACGGGCTGTATTCTCCGGAAAGCTTTGCGTGGGATTTTTCGGAATTCCGGCCGGATACGGTTGTCATCAACCTCGGCACGAACGATATGAGCTACTGTAAGGACGACCCGGATAAGCGCGCCGAGTTCACGGAGCAGTATGCGGCATTCCTGCGAGCCGTCAGAGCAAAGAATCCGGACGCGATCATTGTCTGCACGCTCGGCATCATGGGCACGGATCTGAACCAGAGCATGCAGCAGGCCGTAATCAACTATAAGAACGAATCCGGGGACGAAAATGTATATGTGATGTTCTTCCCGATGCAGGATGAGGCGGACGGGCTGGCGGTCGACTGGCATCCGAGCCCGATGACCCACGAGAAGGCAGCCGGAAAGCTTGCTGCTTTTCTGAAAAGCCTTTGGGAGGAATAGGAGGAGATATGAAATTACAGGAAATACTGAACTGCGTGGATCATACGCTTCTTAAGCAGACTGCCACGTGGAAGGAAATCAAAACGATTTGCGACGAAGGCATGAAATTCCATACCGCTTCGGTATGCATTCCGCCTGCATTCGTTAAGCAGGCAGCGGAATATGTGAAGGGAGCCGTTCCGGTGTGCACCGTAATCGGTTTCCCGAACGGCTATCAGACTACCGCTGTTAAATGCTACGAGGCTTCGGAGGCTGTCCGTGAGGGCGCGTCCGAAATCGATATGGTCATCAATCTCGGATGGGTAAAGGAAGGCCGTTTCGAGGACGTTCTTGCGGAAATCAATGCCGTAAAGAAGGCCTGTGACGGACGCCTTTTAAAGGTCATCATCGAAACCTGCTTCCTTACCGAGCAGGAGAAGATTAAGATGTGCGAGACCGTTTCCGCTTCCGATGCGGACTTCATCAAAACGTCCACGGGCTTCGGCGGCGCAGGCGCAACGCTTCGCGACATCGAGCTGATGGTGGAGCATACAAAGGGTAAAGGCGTGAAAGCGGCAGGCGGCATCAAGACGCTCGAGGATGCCGAGGAATTCCTGCTTGCCGGAGCGACAAGGCTCGGCACAAGTAAGGTAGTCAGTGAGGTAAAGGCACTCGTGAAGCGTGCCGCTTACTGGGATCTGAGTTATTTTTCATAAGTTTCATAACCGGTTGAAAGGAGTGACACCATGGCAGAAAAGAATTACCCCACCCCTCATATCAAAGCAACGCCGGAGGATTTTGCGAAAACCGTTCTGATGCCCGGCGACCCGCTTCGTTCGAAATTCATTGCGGAGACCTTCTTAAAGGATCCGGTTCTTGTCAACAACGTCCGCGGCGTGCAGGGTTATACCGGCACCTACAAAGGTAAGAAAGTCAGCGTGATGGCGAGCGGCATGGGAATGCCGTCCATCGGCATCTACAGCTATGAACTCTACAACTATTTCGGCGTGGAAAATATCATCCGCGTCGGCTCGGCAGGAGCTTATAACGAAAACGTGAAGGTCCGCGACATCGTAATCGCGGAGGGCGCAAGCTACGATTCCAATTACGTTTCGCAGTTCCATTTGCCGGGAACGTTTTCAGCGATCGCCGACTTCAAGCTGCTTCGC
>CADBTG010000104.1 GCA_902797475.1 uncultured Lachnospiraceae bacterium
AGAATTGAGAACCAGGCGATTAACTTCGCCGGAGAGGACATGGCAGGCGATAAGGCGTCAATCATGCTGTTTTTATACATTGTCGTGGTCGTGATGGCATTTATCGTAGCCGTTACGTGCAATAATACGATTACGAAAGAGGCTTCCGTCATCGGAACGCTTCGGGCTTCGGGCTACACAAGAGGCGAGATGATCAGGCATTACATGACGCTTCCGGTGATTGTCTTCGCGGCCGGAGCCGTGGCCGGTAATGTGCTCGGGTATACGCTTCTTCGGAAGTTCATGGTGAATATTTACTATACCTTATATTCGCTTTGCTCCTATAAGACGCTTTGGAATCCGGATGCTTTCTTAGTAACGACGGTCATTCCGATCATCATCATGCTCGTGATCAATTTCCTGATTCTTGCCTGGAAAATGCGACTCGGCCCGCTTAAGTTCCTCCGAAGAGAATTGACCGGCCGCACGAAGAAGAGAGCCCTGCGGCTTAATGAGAAGATTCCGTTTAAGAGCCGTTTCCGCATCCGAATCCTGCTGCAGAACCTTTCGAACTATGCAACGATGGTTGTCGGAATCATTCTGGCAGCAGCCATCATGATCTTCGGGCTGATGTTCATGCCGATGCTTGACGAGGCGGGACGCCGCATTGACAGGACCGTATTCTGTGAGTATCAGTATGTTTTAAAGACACCGAAGGAAGTAAGCGATCCGACAGCGGAGCGGTTTGCGATCAAGACGCTTGAGATGCGCAAGGATGATTACAAGCCGGATGGCATTTCGGTATACGGAATTTCTCAGAACAGTCAATACATAAAGACCCCGGTTCCTGCCGGTGAGGCACTTCTTTCGAACGGCTTCATGGACAAATACCATGTGAAGGCCGGCGATACGGTTTCCTTATACGACAAATTAAGCGACCGTTCCTATTCCTTCAAGGTCGCCGGAGAGTATTCCTTTGAAGGTGCGCTCTCGGTATTCGTGAACCTTTCCGACTTCAATGCGATGTTTGAAATGCCGGAGGATTACTACAGCGGCTATTTCGCGGCGCATGAGCTTAATGAGCTTGCGGCGTCCGATGTCTATATGACAATCGACAGCAAGACGTTCAGCCGCTTTATGGGGCAGGTACGCGCCTCATTTGCCGATCTGATGGAGCCCGTCAAATGGTTCGGCGTCGCGATGTTCGTGTTGATGGTATACCTGCTTGCGAAGCAGATTATCGAGCGCAATCAGGTCAGCATCTCGATGACGAAGATTCTCGGTTTTACGGGAGGCGAGATCGGCGGACTGTATATCGTTTCGACAACGGTTGTCGTCGTGTTCGGCCTGCTCCTTGCAATCCCTTCGGTGCATGCACTGCTTCGTCTGATCTTCGACAAATACCTTTATAAGCGCATGACCGGGTACTTCCCGTACTGCATCAGCAATGACTGTTACGTGAAGATGGTAATCGCAGGACTTGTAAGTTACCTGATCGTCGTGGCCCTGCAGATGCTGAAAATCCGCAGGATTCCGAAGAGCGAAGCTTTAAAGACACTTGAATAAACTACACGAAAAATAACTTGACAGAAGCCTTCCCGGGCAGATACAATCATCCACAGTGATAAAGATTGTTTATTGCAAAGGAAGGCTTCTTTTATGAATATCAATCAGATTAAATATGTAATCGCGGTCGCCGATTCGAACTCGATGCGTGAGGCCGCAAGCAGGCTTTTCGTATCGCAGCCCGCACTCTCCGTGAGCATCCGGGAGCTTGAGAATGAGCTCGGAATCGTCATCTTTGACCGGACCAGCAAGGGTATTACGTTAACGGATGACGGGCGGGAGTTCCTTACCTACGCAAAGAAGGCGGTCGGGCAGTACGCCATTTTGGAAGACCGTTATCTTTCTAAAGGCGGAGACCGTGAGCGGTTCTCTGTTTCCGCGCAGCATTATAACATTGCCGTTAAGGCATTTGCCGAAACCGTACGGAGATTCGAGCCGGAACGGTACCTGTTTGAGCTTCACGAGACGAAGACCAAAGAGGTGTTACGCGACGTCGGCAATATGCGGAGTGAGATCGGAATCCTGGCATTTTCCAGATCCGGCGAGGCGGTTATGAAGAAGCTGCTCAGAGAGTAACAGCTGAGCTTCTTCCCTTTGATGAAGCGCGATACCTACGCTTATGTCTGGAATGATCATCCGCTTGCGGGAAGAACAGAACTTTCGCTTGCGGAGCTTTCGGATTATCCGTGCATTTCCTTCGATCAGAGCGATGACGCGGAGTATTATCTGACCGAGGAGGCCATGGCGGATTACGAATTCGAGAAGATGATCCGCTCCGACGACCGCGCGACGACGATGGAACTGATTGCCGATCTGAAGGGTTATTCCATCGGATCCGGCATGCTTTCCGGCGACGATGTCATCCTGAAGGGAATGACGGCCATCAAACTCCGGGAGGAGGACCCGCTCATCATCGGTTACATCACCCGAAACGGCAGCACCCTGTCCGAATACGGAAAAGCATACGTGGAAGAGCTGTTGAAATTCCGCGAGGATATCTGAGAGCTTTGAGAGGAACCCGATTCATGCAAAATCTTTATATGACACATTACTATTACCCGGGAACCGACCCGTGGCAGAATATCATGAATCTGCCCGAAGCGGAGGCTTTCCGGGTGGCAGAGGAGCTGGCCGGTGCGCATCCCGGGACGCAGAGCTTCGGCCGTTTTGCCGATTTTTCAAACTATTATCCGTTAAGAAAGAAGGCGGATCAGTTTGTAAGGGACCGCTTTATGAGTCTTTCGGGGAAGCCTGAGCTTGAACACCCGTACTGCTTCTGCCTCGGCGAAAGCGAGTATCTTGAAAGTTGGTTCAGTAACGGCGAAAAGCTTGTGCTCGGACTTGCGGGAATTCCGGACGATCAGGTCAGTTTCACCTACGGTGACAGCTGCGCACTGATCGGAAAAGGGAAAGAGCCGAAGGTTATGACGAAATCCATGCTGCTATCGGAGATTGCGGCGTGCGGCTCGTATGAGGCCTTCCTTAATAAGGTCCGTGAGGAATGCACCTATGTCGAGGTACAGCTTTGGATGCGGCCGAAGTACCGGTATTGCCTGCTGGATCTTGACGGAACGCTGACGGATCCGGGCATCGGCATCACGAATTCGGTCATGCATGCGCTTGGAAAATACGACCTGAAGGTCAAAGACCGCAGCGAACTCTATTTCTTCATCGGGCCTCCGCTTGCGGATTCGTTCCGGAAGTATTTCGACCGCTTCGGCATCGGTGCGGGGCAGGAGGAACAGGCTGTTGCCTTTTACCGGGAATATTTTAAGGATAAAGGAATCTTTGAAAACGAAGTATATGAAGGAATTCCCGAGGTGCTGCAGGCTTTGAAAGAGAAGGGCGTAAAGGTCGCGCTTGCGACATCGAAGCCTTACGAGTTTGCGGTGCGGATTCTCGAGCATTTTCATCTGAGGCAATACTTTGATTATCTCGGCGCTGCAACGATGGACGGACGGATCAGCCGGAAGGCTGATGTGATTTCCGAGCTGCTTAAGGAAATCGGTGTCGGTGACCGGGCGGAGATTCTCATGGTCGGCGACCGGAATCAGGATGTTGACGGAGCGAAGGCCAACAGTCTTCACAGTGCAGGCGTTTTGTGGGGCTACGGAAGTGAGGAAGAACTGCAGACCGCCGGCGCGGATTATGTGCTTTCTAAGCCCGCCGATCTTGCGGGGCTCTTTTAAAGAA
>CADBTG010000105.1 GCA_902797475.1 uncultured Lachnospiraceae bacterium
ATCACAGGCGGAACGGCACTCGCGGAGGGTATCGGAGAGAAACTTACAAGGCTTCCGGATGCGCCGCCGTTTCATGTTGTTCTGATTAAGCCGGACGCCTCGGCTTCCACAAAGGAAATATACGGAAGACTTGTTCTTGACGAAAGGACCTGCCACCCCGATGTGGACGGCATGATGCGGGCGATTGAAGCAGGGGATTATCTCGGAATCAGTTCAAGACTCGGGAACGTTTTGGAGCCCGTGACAAGAGAAATGTGTCCGGAGATTGAGAAGATTGAGCGGGCCATGAAGAGCTTCGGCGCGGAGGGCACTCTGATGAGCGGCTCCGGACCGACCGTATTCGGTCTTTTCACGGACGGCGCCCGCGCAACGGCGGCATTTATGCATTTCCGTGTTTCCGGTTACCGGCAGGCATTTCTGACCGAATTTACGAATTAACATAAGAAAGCGGTACCGAAGGTGGTTCGGTACCGCTTATTCTTAGACTTTTATTCAGTTACATCAGCCGTTTCCGCCTGCGCGGCACCTTCTGCGTGCCTGACCTCGCGGATGTTCTTTTCAGCCTGCCTTCTCGGGAGCATGACCTGATGCCCGCAGCCAGTGCAGCGGAGCTTGAAATCCATGCCGACCCGTTCAATGGCCCACTCAAAACTGCCGCACGGATGCGGCTTTTTCATTCTTACAATGTCACCAAGACGAATATCCATCCTCATACCTCTGACCGCCCGCCCGATACTACACGGCGGGTGTTTTTCTTATCATACGAGAAACGCGGGCCGATTGCAAGAAAAGTTTTTCGGGGACAGAAAAGATGGCATTTTTCATATGGAAAATGAAAAGCTTACGGAAAATGTATGGCAAACAGAATCAGATGTGATATAATGAAATATCAACTTATTAGTTGAAACCCAGGGAAAGTAATCCCCATGGGTTACATCTGTTCACAAAGAAGGCTTTCGTACAGCATTTAACGGCGGAGGAGATAAGATGGGGTTTTTCGGGTATTCATATATGGTTTCCTTTAACCTGATCGGAACCCTTGTGCTGGAACTCCCGGCAGCATATTTCCTAAAGGTTCGCGGGAAGGAGAATTTCAGACTTCTTTTCAATGTCAACTGTCTGTCCAATCCGATTGTTGTTACCCTGCTGTACCTGATGATACGTATATGGGGATACGGACTCCTCACGAAAGGATTGCTGTTTCTTTCAGAGATTGCGGTTGTTTTTGTGGAAGGCCGGTTTTTTAAGAGACTGAAGAACGCACCAATCGGCCCGTACAAACTGTCAGTCATCCTGAACGGAATATCGTATGGCACCGGTATTTTGTTGGGATTTATCCGGAAGATTTAATTGTTCTGATGACAAATCATAAACCCTGGAGGGATTGTTATGGAAAAATCATGCAAGGTAAAAAGAAGTAAACTGTTTCTGATTCTGTCGGTCATTCTGCTGATGACGATGACAGGAGTCTGTTTTGCGGATATGGGAAACCCTGGGAGGACTCTTGTTCTTATACCGTTTCTTTTATCTTTTGCGGTGTCAGTATCGATATTCTGGATCTCATTGATAACCGGCTTCATTTTATTTGTGATTAGTTGGTTTAAATCAGAAAGAAGGGTATCGCGGAAAGAGTATCTGAAAGATGATCTGTATGTTATCAGCCTTTTAGTGATCGGGGTAATTACCAGCGCCTTTATTATAGGGTTCGTCCTTATTTGCATAGCGCTTAAAAGGGCCAATAAGCTGTACCGCGAGAGAATTTCCGAGTCGGGGTTGTACGTAAATGCGCAAGACGGAAGGAAACGCTTATATCATTTATCAGGGCTGCTGGTGTGTTCCTTTGCGATGCTGGCGGCGAACAGATTTATACCGGTCTTTATGGCAGAGCTACAGAATGCCGTAAGAGAACTTTCCCAGAGGATGATCTTCGGTAATATGAAGGATTTCTTTTTCTGGCATCCGGGAATGAAAAAACTGTTGTATGTGAATCTGATCTGTTGGGCAGTTTATCTTGTCCTGAATCTGGTTTATTTGGTATTGGCGAAGGGAAAAAGCGTAAAGTTTATTATCGACGGCTTATCTGTATATGTTTATATTTTTACCGCATACTGTTTTGACTCTTACGGCGGAATGTGGCTGTTGTTCATGGCAGTTATGCTTGCAATCAAAGTTCTTGCGGCACATTCAAAATATAAGGCCGAAAGAGAACCGAAAGAGAAATCGTTTGGTGAGAGAATGGAGGAAGCGGAGAAAACAGACCTGTGGATCGGAAAGCTGCAGGAGGAGGCCGAAAAGGGACCGGCGCATCGGGAAGGGGAGGTTGGAAACGCGGAAACACGAGAGGAAAATGAATGAGTAAACGGGATTGGTTGGGGCAATCGGTATCCGGCGGAGGGCTGAACATGAACGGAGAAATTACGGCAGCAGAGGGTACGCATAAACCGATTGGCAAAACGATTGCCGCCATAGGCATATACAGTCTGGTTCATCCGGTTGTGGATATGGCATGCGCAGTGCTGTTCACGAGCCTTTCGGTTCGGGAAGGAAGCGTGACGACCAAGGCGGTTCTGATTGTGCTGTTGTATGATTTCTTCGCATTTGCCTTACAGTTTCCGATTGGGATGGCAGCAGACCGGTGGAACCGGAATGCCCTGGTTTCCGCTTCGGGCTGTATTTTGGTCGCGGCAGGTTTCGCATTGTGGCCGTTTGCTTTTCCGGCCTGCATCATTGCGGGAATCGGAAACGCAATGTTTCATGTAGGCGGAGGAATTGACGTGCTGAATCTTTCCGAAGGAAAAGCATCCCCTTCCGGGATCTATATCGCAACCGGAGCTATGGGGTTGTTTCTCGGGGTGAACTATGCCCAAAACGGCATGGTTCGCGCCCTTGCGGTAGGGCTGCTCCTTATTTCTGCGTGCGCGCTTAGCCTCCTGTACCGGGCTGTCCGGACCGTACCGCAGTTTTGCAATGCCCCCTGCCAAAGCATTCTTTCGCGTCCTGCCATACCGGAACGGGTGCAAATGATCATGTGCTGTCTGCTGATTACCGTGTGTATCCGCGGATGCCTGGGACTCGTTATGCAGCTTCCCTGGAAGAATTCATTTGAGACAGGACTTTTTGCAACCTCGGCGGTTGTATTAGGGAAAGCATGCGGCGGTATTCTGGCGGACCGGTTCGGATGGGAGAGGACTTCGGTCGGAAGTCTCGCAGTGGCGGCGGGGCTGTTCGGCTTCGGCTACCGGAGTATGGCATGCGGATTGCTTGCTCTGTTTTTGTTTAATATCACGATGCCCGTTACGCTGACAGCGATGGGCAATCTGTTCCCGAGGCGGAAAGGTGCGGCATTCGGGCTGACTTCTGCAGCACTGTTCTTCGGCTCGGCTCCGGCATTCTTCGGAGGAATGGGAGAGGAACTGGCCGGGCAAAAAGGAATCCTGGCCGGAACAATTGCTTCCGTCTTTGCTTTGTGGATTGGTCTTCGTGTCTACCGCGAACAGATTAAAGTCCAAACGTCCGATTGCGGTTTTCAGGGAAAAATGTCAGATGAATTGACGCAATAGTTTCTGCTTTTTATAGCGGAAAATGTGAAATTTGTCCTTGCATTCCCGCACCTGTTATGCTACAATGAACATCCGTGGTGTATTAACCCATATTCCTTGCTCCCGGTGAGTCGGGGGCCAGAGACCAAAAGGAGGTGCAGACAACTATGAACAAGTACGAATTAGCGTTAGTTGTGAATGCAAAGATCGAGGATGAGGCCAGAGAGGCTGTTCTCCAGGCAGCAAAAGATCTGATTGCGAGATTCGGCGGCGTTATCACGAACGTTGACGATCAGGGCAAGAAGAAGCTTGCTTACGAGATTCAGAAGACGACCGAAGGATTCTACTACTTCATCCAGTTCGATGCTGAGGCTACAGTACCCAATGAGATCGAACAGAGAGTTCGTATCATGGACAACGTGCTTCGCTATCTGTGTGTTCGCGTCGACGAAGAGTAAAGGAGGAATCCTTTTATGAACAAAGTGATTTTGATGGGGCGTCTCACCAGAGACCCCGAAGTAAGATACTCTCAGGGAGCAAATGCGACGGCAGTCTGCCGTTATACCATCGCCGTTGACCGCCGTTTTAAGCGGGAAGGTGAGCCGGATGCAGATTTCTTCAACTGCACGGTTTTCGGTAAGGGCGCAGAGTTCGCAGAGAAGTATTTAAAGCAGGGTACGAAGATTGTCGTTTCCGGACGTGTTGAGAATGATAACTACACGAACAAGGACGGACAGAAGGTATACGGTACCCGAATTCTTGTGGAGGAGCAGGAATTTGCCGAGAGCAAGAACGCTTCCGCCGGCAGCACCGGCAACAGCGGTTTTTCAAGCAATGCCAATCCGGCACCGGCAGCATCTCCCGCAGGCGACGGCTTCATGAACATTCCGGACGGAGTGGACGAGGAGCTTCCTTTTAACTAAGTTTTGACTATTAAAGCACAGTTCCGTGTGCTTGACACAAATCAGATAGGAGGTACACCGACATGGCTTTTCAGAAAGCTGATAAGGGTGACAGAGGCGACGCTCCGATGAGAAAGAGAGTCGTTCGCAGAAGAAAGAAAGTTTGCGTTTTCTGTACCGAGAAGGAAGAAAGCGGCATCGATTACAAGGACGTTAATAAGTTGAAGAGATATGTCAGCGAGAGAGGTAAGATTCTTCCCAGAAGAATTACCGGAACCTGCGCAAAGCACCAGAGAGCTTTGACCGTAGCTGTTAAGAGAGCCCGCCACATCGCTCTTATGCCTTACACCGTAGAGTAATTTCGAACCGACACCCCGGTAGCCCGTGCTTCCGGGGTTTTCTTTTCCGGAAAAGGAACGCTTTTTTACGCGCCCGTGCGGCCTCTTTTCGAATCTCGCAAATTCCCGAAAAAAGCAATTGACAATTTCGGATACTCGTGATAATATAATCAAGCGTGCGAACGACATCGTTCGAATCGCCAATGCGGACTTGCTGGAATTGGCAGACAGGCATGACTAAGGATCATGTGCACATAGTGCGTTCGGGTTCAAGTCCCGTAGTCCGCAGAGATGGAAGCCGCCATCACCGAGAGGGGATGGCGGCTTTTAAATGACGAAGGCATTAAAGCCGCCGTTACTTAAGGGTGATGGCGGCTTTTGTATTGTTCGGAGCCTATTATCGGTTGCCTTTTCCCCGGTGTTCTGATATAATGGCTAATTGGGATATTATGCCCGAACGAAAGCAAAATAAAGCCCGGGAATCGGGCTGACAGGGGGGAAAATGAAACATATGCTTTTAAACTCACCGCCCGTAATACGGATGATCGGAGGAGCAGTTTTGCCGGCACTTTCGCTGCCGGCCGGAAGGCCTGTCCTTTCGGTGCTCCTGTTCGTATTATCGGCGGTATTTTTGCTTCCGAAAGGAAAAGGAGACGAGGAGCCGATTGAGGTGCCCGGAGAGACAATGCCGGCATTTGCCGACAGGCTTATGGAACATCTGTTTCAGTGCGGACTGAAGGTTCAGCCGAAGACAATCCGGGACGTCCTTGCGGAGTATGCCGCCACGGGACGCGCGACCTTCGGCAGGGCGCCGGGAACGAAATCGGTTGTGCTCGGCTGGTTTTCGGCCATGCTTTCGCTGTATTTCGGCGAGCAGCACGATCCGGAGCATCTGCAGGAGTCCAAAATCTTCATTCCGGACGAAACGGCGATTTCGGAATTTTCCGAGGCGGAGATCACCCAGCAGGGTGCCGTCACATTTTCCGCAGTATACGGAATGAGCAGGGAAGCCTTTCGCGGAATTCTCAGGGAGACCGAGGATGAGTGGTATCTTTCGGAGGAGTTCTGGAGACAGACCGACGATTTCTTTGCCGAAGCCGGCAAACGTTGGAAGGCGACGGTCGGCAATCCCGATATCCGCGCGGCGGAACGGATGAGCTCCGTGCTTCTGGCACTCGGGGAAGACGGCGCGGTTACGACCGACCGGGTCATGGCGGAGTTTTTGCTGCCGGCACTGATTGACAGCGCGAAGGGGCTTGTCCCGGCGGATCTTCGAAGCCTTTTTGAA
>CADBTG010000106.1 GCA_902797475.1 uncultured Lachnospiraceae bacterium
CCTTCGAATTCGGCATCGGTGATTTCACCGGTCAGAACATAGGTCGTGGCGGAACGGATGATGGGCTCCTCCGTCTCCTTAAGAAGCTTTACGCACTGTTCGGCGGAGTCGGCTCTCTGGTCGAACTGTCCCGGCAGATACTCTACGGAAAATACTCTCTCCCCACCCTTAAGAGGCAGCTTTTCCTCATAAATATCGTCAATCGGCGGCTCGGAGAAAACCGTTACCAGAGCCTTCCGGTAGGTGTCATCGCTTACACCCTCCACATCATAACGGACGAACACGCGCACTTCGTTAAGGCCCGTCAGTCCGAGATAATCCTTAATCTCGCCCTTCAGTTCCTTTGCGCGGACCGCAAACGGTGCTTTCTTCTCGACATAAAGTCTTCTTACCTGACCCATCGTATATCCTCCTTTTATCCGGCAGGGCGCCGGTTTACTGCTTTTCATCCCGGCTCCGGCTCTCCGACGGGAAAAGCCTTCCGGTTTCTTTTCGTTCAGTATACCATTCCTTTATTTATAAATGAAATTAATAAAAGTCATTCCATTTATAAGATTTGCTTATGAAAAATGCTTGCCATTTTTCCGATTTTGCGGTACAATGTCCGGGAAGGTCCGGGCAGGAAAATGCCCGGCAAAGGAGGACCCTTTTCATGCTGTTCAAACTTCTCGGAATAAACCCTCGGGGTTACAACTATTTCCCTGTTTATCTGGCGATCGGATCCGTCGGGTTTATTCTCACCGCTTTGCTTTTGCGTTTTTTGAAAGGTTATCTTCCCGCTGACGGCGGACGGGCATTTGCCGTAAACGGAGAAAAGTCGAAGGGCAAGCCCCGCGGAGCAGGCATCATTTTCATTCTCGTATTTGCCGTTCTCTCCGCTCTGTTCCTTCGCGTCAAGACCGAAGACCTTCTGTACCTTGCGGCAATCGTTCTCGGCATGTTGAGCGGTTTTCTCGACGATGCAAGTGAGAAGCCGTGGAACGAATACAAAAAGGGACTCCTCGATTTCGTGATTGCCATCGGCGTAACAGCCACTTATATATGGAGCAACGGTCCCGTCATCAACCTGATGCTGATCCGCGACGGCGACGGCCCGACCAGCATCGAGATTCCGGTATGGGCGTTCGCGATTCTTTCGGTCATCCTCGTCTGGGTGGCGATCAATGTCGTGAACTGCACGGACGGCGTGGATGCCTTAAGCGGCAGCCTCTGCGTCATTACGACGGGTTCCTTCCTCTTCGCCCTGCAGTTTCTCCGCCCGGCCATTACGACGGAGCGTCCGATCGGGCTTTGTGTCATTTTGATCAGCTGTCTTCTCGCTTACCTGTGGTACAACTGCCCGCCGAGCGTTTTGATGATGGGCGATGCCGGTTCCCGTGCGCTTGGCCTGTTCCTTGCGATTCTCGCGCTTCGAACCGATCCGTTCCTGTTCATCCCGTTCTGCCTGATCTTCCTTTTGGACGGCGGACTCGGACTCATCAAGGTTTCGCTGAAGCGCTTCTTAAAGATTTCGATCATGAAGAACATCCGCACGCCCCTGCATGACCACGCCCGCAAAAAGGCCGGCTGGTCGGACACGCAGACCGTGTACCGGTTCATGCTTTTACAGGTCATCATCTCGGGCTTTGTCTTCATGATTGCCTATTGGGTCAGATAGAAATTCCATGACGAATCTGCGAAAGGAGCGACTTCATGGATATCAACTACGAATTATATAAAGTCTTCTATCATGTCGCGAAGAGCCTCAGCTTTTCCGAAGCCGCCTCCGGCCTGTACATTTCGCAGTCCGCGGTCAGCCAGTCGGTAAAGCTTCTCGAAAAGCGGCTCGGGCAGAAGCTTTTTGTGAGAAATACGAAACGCGTTTCCTTAACGCCCGAGGGCGAGATGCTTCTGAAGCACATCGAGCCCGCCGTGCAGCTCATCATGCGCGGCGAGAACCAGCTCTCCCGCGACGCCTCCGAAGGCGGCATGCAGCTTCGGATAGCCGCCAGCGACACAATCTGCCGCTATGTGCTTGTGCCTTACTTCAAGGAGCTGCATGAACATTTTCCTGAGGTTCACATCAACATCTTAAACGGCACAAGCCTGCACTGCGCGGAAATGCTTGAAAAAGGACAGGTCGACCTGATTGTCGCCAATTCCCCAAACGAAGCGCTTACCGGAAACATGCAGATTCGCGATATCCGCGAGTTTGCGGATGTCTTCGTCGGCAACCCGGCCCACTATCCGGAATGCTTTGCCGACCGGGACGGTAAGTCCCGCACACTGTCGTTAAAGGAACTTCTGACATACCCGATTCTGATGCTTTCGAAGCGTTCTGCAACGAGCTTCTTCCTGCATGAGCAGTTTCAAAAGCATTCCCTCGAACTCGTTCCTTCGATTGAGCTGAACAGCAACGACCTGCTTTTGGATCTTGCCCGAATCGGTCTCGGCATCGCGTGTGTTCCGGATTTCTGCGTTCCGCAGTCCGATGAAACGTTGGTGCGGCTTTCGATTAAAGAGTCTCTTCCGAAGCGTAAGCTCGTCATCGCTTATGATGAAAAATGGCCCCTCTCCCTTCCCGCGCAGGCACTTGTTGCCGCGCTGACGGAGCCGTAGGCCGTCCTCTGAAAACTAAATTAAAATGGAAAATGCCACGCAGTCCGCGTGGCATTTGTCATTGTTTTCTATTCACCCGATCAGTCGGTCACGATTGCGAATTCGCCGAACTTGACGGAATCCCAATCCTCGGTCTTAGCGAAATCGTATTTGTTGCTGATGCCGTCGTAGATGCCGGAAATTCCGGTATTTCTGGCCGTCTCGATGGCGGCTGCGACTGCCTCTTCATAACCCTGATACTTCGTGTCGTCCTCAAGCGTGATGACGTAGTAGCTTGCCTCACGCTCAAACAGCGTGGACTCGCCCTTTTTAAGCTTCATGGCTTCCCGGTTGTAATCCGGATCGCTGTCCACATCCTTCACGGCAAATTCACTGATTCCGCCGTACATAAATTCCTTATAGGACTCGTAAATCGATTCCATGGATTCCCCGTTTACGGTTCTTTCGTAGGCATCCTCGATAGCCTTCTTTCTGGCCTCCTGCTCCTCGGGCGTGAAATCCACTCTCTGGAAATTCTCGTCACGGTCGTATTTGGCAATGGACAGATACCGGGTTCTGTACATCCGGTAATCCTCCTTATTCACGCTCTTGCGAATAGCCTCCTCGTCAATGGCGAAGTCCTGCGAAAGACGCGTAATATACTGATCGGCAAGGAATACGACTTCATAGTTGGCGCGGATGCACTCCTCGGTCATGCCGCACTTGGCTCTTTCCGCGGGGGTATAGTTGTTCATGAAATTCTGTGTTGCCTGCGCAAGGCCTTTTCTGTGGGCCTCGTCCAGTTCCAGACCGGCGGCCTTGGCTTCGTAGTAGAATGCATAAGAATAAACGGCGGCCTTATAGGCATCTTCCTTATATCCGTCACGAACCGTTGTACCGCTTGAGTTCTTCAAAGACCAGAAATCATAATTCTCGCCGTACATCGATATGAAATAACCGTTCTGCTCCTTCTTGTAATCAAGCGCGGAACGCTCATTCAAAGCAAGCATGTAAACGAGGTCATATTCCGTAATTTCGTACGACTGCCCGCCGGAGGTCACGCGAAGAAGAACCTTCTTCTTATTCCGCTCTGCCTGCTTTTTGGCAAGCTCCTCATATTGCTTATCCGTCAAAGGCTTCTTTCTGCATCCGCCAAGGCAGAAAAGTGCTGCAAAAACAAGCACCAATGCCGTGATAATACGTATCTTTCTCACTGTCCTGCTCCGTTTCCGTCATGCCTGCCCGAACGGGATGACCGCAATCACAATGCCCGCGATTACGACAAAGGCACAACAAAGTTTGTATTTGATGTGTTTTTCGCGGAAGAACAATCTGCCGCCGATAATCGTGCAGATCACTCCCGATTGTTTCAAAAGCGTCATGACCGTTACCCTGCTGGCCGGATCACGGTTCGCAATGAACAGCGCCCGGTCGGCGATGATAAATGCCACGCTCAGCATCCACACATACTTGTTCGTGAACATTCCCTTAAGCCGAATCTTCGTGCCCGTAAGAAGAATGTACGCGAGGTATAAAAGAACGAGGAAAAGCATATACCAGAACTGCATCTGGCTCTCGTTCATGCCCTTCATCAAAACCTTGTCCATCGTGCCGCTTACGGCATTCAGAAAGCTCGAAAGAAAGGCAAGGATTACAACACCGGCCGTTACGGAAGTAAGCCGGTTCCAAAAGCGCTGCTCCCTTGTGAGAACAGGCTTTTCCGCCGCTTCGGCTCCCGCAGCCGTTACGGGTTCTTCGGGGGAAGCCTGCTTTATGTCGGGGGCGGTGGCATTTTTCTGTACTACAGCTGTAGTATCATCCTCTGCCTCGCGGTTCTTCAGTCCGCGGAGCGCATAGAGACCGGCGCAGACAAGGACAAATCCAATCAGCCCCGGTAAATCCATCTTCTCATGAATGACGATAATCCCGAGAAGCGTCGAAAATACGACGCGGGACATGTCGAGAATTCCGTACAGGCTCACCGGCATGCATGACAGCGCATGAAAACTGCAAAGCCAAGCCACGAAAATGATGAACGATTTCGCGAAGACGGCCGCATATTCCGGTGCACGAAGCCCTCCGGCTTTCGGCGCCGTCGGCAACAGAATCAGAAACGAAAGAAGCGTATACATCAAAAGCACTTCCATGACCGTATTCCGGCCGAGCGCTTTCTTCTTAAGAATCTCTCTGACTCCTTTCAAAATCCCGTAAAGCGTCACGAGACCGACCCAGACCATATGACTCTCCCGTCCTCCGGCTCACCCCATATTCCGTCCCATATACCGTTTCAGTATACCACATTCAACGCTGAATTCAAGAAAAAACACAATTTCACCACGCATCACCGCGGAAAATGCGACGCTTCCCGATGCGGGAGCAGTTTTTTGTTCGGTGAAACAGAAAGGTCTTTTCGCGCCGGAACGGTTTCCGTTCGGTGAAACAGAAAGGTCTTTTCGCGCCGGAACGGTTTCATTTGACGAAGCAGAGAAGTTTAGGGTATTATAGATGCAAAGACGAACGGGATTTGCTTTCCCGCCGAATCGGTTTTGCAAGAAGGAGGCTGTCATGGCTGAGAAAGAACGCTACAGTGTCGTATTTTCCAATCGAAAGACGGTAGGTATCGGGATTTCCAAAGACGGCCGTCTTACCGTTCGCGCACCATACGGCACCTCCCGGCTGACGATCGAGCGGATTCTCCGCGAGAAGGAGGACTGGATCCGCAAATCCATGGAACGCGTCGTGGAGGAAGCGCGCCTGAACAACGCGCCCTCGGACCGCTATTTTGACGGTGCACTCTTCCCGCTTCACGGCGGAGCGGCCGAACTCATGCTTCGTGAAGTGCCCGATGCCGACAGCATCATTGTTTCTCTCCGCCCGGATGTGCGGGGCACCCTGCTCAGCGTCCGCGGCAGCAACCTGACGCCGGAGCGCGTGCAGGAGGCGATTGATGTCTGGGGCCGCAAATACGCCAAGGCCTACCTCGAAGCCCGTGTCCGCCAGTACGCCGAGAAGCTTGATGTCGAAATCGGCCGCATCACCATTCGCGAAACCAAGACCCGCTGGGGCAGCTGCACCGCAGACGGCAACCTGAACTTCCATTGGAAACTGATCCTGCTGCCGAAAAGCATATGCGACTATGTAATCGTCCACGAGCTCTGTCACCGCTTCGAGATGAACCACAGCAAAGCCTTCTGGGCCAACGTCGCCGCCGTCTTCCCCGACTACAAAGACCGCCGCAAGAAGCTGAAGGAAATCGAGAAAAGAATATTGAGTTGGTGAGGGAAACGCCGATTTGAATTGGTTTGAACGGCTGAATTGAATTGGGTTGAACGGCTGAACTGAATTAGCCGGAACGTTGACGGACCAAATGCCGAATTTAGGCATTTGGTCCGTTTTTTTGTTTTCGTTTTGGGTGGTTCGGTGGGAGCGTGGTACCAAGCCGGATGGATACAAGCCAAAGGTACCACGCACCTACGGGCAAGTGGTACTAAAACCGGAAAATACTTGCTTTAGTACCATCATTCCACAGGTGATTGGTACTAAACCTGCCAGATACAAGCTATCAATACCACCTGTCCATGGACGATTGGTACTTAAGCAAGTAAACCCGACCATTAGTACCATCCCATCGACGGTCATGGTACCAAACCGGCCGGATACAAACTTATGGTACCATTCGGCCCACAGACATATCCATAGACAATCCAAAAAGCAGCCTGCTCAGAACCGTCCCATTCGCGGGCGCACTAAACGCAACAAGAAAGCAGCCGCGCCGGAACCGTCCCGTTCGCGGGCGCACCCAATACAACAAGAAAGCAGCCGCGCTAGAGACGTCCCGTTCGCGGGCGCACCCAACACAATGAAAAAGCAGCCGCGCCCGGAAGATGTCTCGGAAGGATAGTCCTCCTTCCGA
>CADBTG010000107.1 GCA_902797475.1 uncultured Lachnospiraceae bacterium
AGCGTCACATTTTCCGCGTATATGAAAGAAAAACCGAAATCATAGCGCATGCCGCTTCGGAAAATGATCCGATACATCGCATTTTCCGGCACAAACATCCATCCGAGCGCCGTCTCGTCCGTCACGCCGAAGCGGTCAATCCGTTTCATGTATGCTTCGGGGGTGACGGAGCCGTCTGCGGGAAGGCACACGTTAAGCGACATGTCCGTGTCGCTGTAGCAGTCGTGATAACCGATTGCAACGGCTTCCTTTGCGGTTTCGTGTAAATCTCCGCGCCGGATGGTCACAGTTCTTACCTTAATGCTCTCAATTTCGGGGAGGCGAAATATCGCTTCGCAAAATGACACAAATGAAGACTCCATCTGCTTCTTCGTCAGAGATATCATCCGCCTTCCCTCCTTTGTTTTTCACATTTTCCCCTACAGTTCCAATACCGCGGGCATTTCTTCGCCTTCCTCATAATGTTCGGGAAGTTCCTTAAATCCGAACGAAAGATAAAGCTTCTTTGCCACCTCATTCTCCGGTTCATAGGAAAGCCAGCAGTACTTCGCCTCTCCCATCGGGAAGGTACGGCAATACTCAAGCGCAAGCCTAAAGGCTTCCCGGCCGTAGCCGTTTCCCTGGTATCTCCGGTCAATCATGAAACGCCAGATACAATAGTTGTTCCTCAAAAACCAATCAGCGCTGGGCTCCGTTCCGTCATCTTCACCGACATCATATCCGATCATAATGAATCCGACAGGCTTCTTGCCCTTATAAATTCCGAGAGGAGCTACCTGCTTTCCTTCGGAAATCATGCAAACGCAGGCGTGAACAAGGCTGTCCTTATTCCTTGCGACATAATTCTGCTGTTCCTTCTTCACGTGAAGGTTTATGATTGCTTCAAAATTGTCCCACGTAATCTTCTCAAAATGCAGTGATTCATCAACTGCTTCCTCAGTCTTCTTATTGTTACTCATATAGTCCTCCTTCCGCCCGGATCAGGCGGTCTCTTCTTATAATTCCACTCCGATGCCCGCATAGGGAATATGTTCGGTAAGACACGTCGCGTAATCCTCAATGTCCTCCGGATCCACGTCCTCCCCTTCTCTTGCGGCGCATTCAAACTCATCCACAATGCCCTCAATCAGCACCATGTCGATGAAGAGCGGCAGTTTGCTGAGCAGTTCCCCGGAAACACCGGTTTCGCTCCGATAGCCTTCAAGGATCGTCGCAAAATACACGTCCTTCATATACCGGAGACGTTCCTCGCCGCTTTGCATCCACTGACACCAGCCGACACCGTGCGTCCACAGATGCGCAAGGTCGAACATATACCAGCAGTTGATGCAGTTGTCGAAGTCAAATGTGACGATATCACCATTTGTCATATCCACATGATAGTTCCCGTCGCTGAAGTCAAAATGCACGAGACCGTAGCTCTCCGCATCCTTCGGAAGCCCGGCAAACTCCTCAAGTCTCTCGGCGATTGCCGCCTTCAACTCCGCATACTCGTCGGATATTACCGTGTTGATATAATCCATATTGTATTTGTCAAAGTATTCCGCTCTGCGGTGCTCCGGCCGGTAAACTTTCGAAAGCCGGTGGATTGCGCCGATTGTCTTACCCATGTTGTAAAACAGTTCGGTTAAAGGCGCTCCCTCTCGGTAGCGGTAACCATTGTCCGAGAGAAGCATTCCCTTCGCGTACTCGAAAAGGCTTACGAAGACGGTTACTCCGTCCGCGGGAAAGTTCTCCACGAGCCGCCCGTTCTTCGACGGAACAACGTCCGCCACGGACGCCCCGTTCGCTGCGAGATAGCGGACAAATCCGGTTTCCGCAAGATACTCTTCCTCCGTGCGGTCGCCCGTCGCCGAGATGCGAAGCACGTACTTCTTTTCACCGTCAAGCGTACAGATGTAAATCCGGTTGCGGCCGCCCTCATGTCCGGAAACCGCCTGTAGTTCGTAACCGTTCAGTTCAAATAAATCCTTTGCTTTGTTAAGATAATCCGTTTTGATGTCCTCCGTATTCTGCGGCCCGGGTTATATGCTCCCGAGGACCGCTTCCAAATCATAATTCTTTGATCTGAGAATCACTGCCTGCTCCGGAAATACTTCCGAAAGAATCCGTTTTTCCACCGACTTTCGGTGTTCCAGATGCTTTACCAGTCCGTCGAAACCTTTCAGTCCGTGGCGTCTGCCATGCGGACTGTCTTCGAGAAATCCGACCATCAAAGGGAACCACATTTCGTTCCCGTTCGCGTCGACCCGCTCTTTCCGAATGACCTGAAGCGATCCGGCGATATCATCTGCCTCCAGATAGAGAATCCGGAAGTCCCGCCCCGCGAGAACGGCCTTAAGCCGCAGGAAAAAAGCCACAATCTCTTCGTCTGTCATTTCGTAGAAAAGGATCTGGTTTTCCACGATGTTTTGGAACAGGGAACACTCGAAGATCGAATTGTCACCGTTCCACCGCGCGTAGCGCTTAAG
>CADBTG010000108.1 GCA_902797475.1 uncultured Lachnospiraceae bacterium
GAAATGTTAATTCTGCTTTGCCTTTTCCACAAGGAATTCCAAAGACAAATCATTCAGGATGCAGTAATTCAGATAATCGACAGAATACTCTTCGATGAATGCTTTCTTATCAGTCGAATAGGCGCTTTCCATGTAGCCCTGGATTCTTTCATCGAATACCTCCGGACTTACCGTGATGCCTTCCTTTTCGGCAACCGCTTCAAGTACCATGTACTCCTTCACGTACTTAACGGCGTTTTCATGGCACTCCGCAAGGAAAGCGTCATAGCTGGAATAGCCGATCTCGGTAACAAAGTCCTTGACATCCTTTCCGTAGTATCCGGCATAGGACTCATAATAGGACTTCATATCGTCCTCATAAAACGCCACATCCTCGTCTAAGATCGTCTTGAAGTCGGAAATCTCGATCATCTGCTTAATGACACTGTCATAAAGACCGTCTTCGTATTCCTTCTTCTTGGTGTCTTCCATCATCTCGCGCAGCTTTTCCTTATACTCTGCCGCGCTCTTGTAGGTTCCTCTGCTGAGGCGGCGGATGTAATCGTCGTCCGCATCGTCCTTCTTGGTACCTACATAATGAATCGTGATGGTAAATACGACCGTCTTTCCGGCAAGATCTTTGTTATGGTAGTCTTCGGGGAAGGTCGCATCCACATCTACGGTTGTTCCGACCGTCTTACCAATCAGACCTTTTTCAAAATCCTCAATAAAGCTTTCGGAACCGATGGTCAGATCGAATTCCGTATCGCTGCCGCCTTCAAACGCAACGCCGTCCAGCTTGCCGACATAATCGATGTTTACGGTATCGCCTTCCTTAATCTCCGTGCCGTCACGGCTCTCGTCACGCACGTAGTTCGGATACTCGTTTAAGGCATCGGCAATCTGCTCCAGGAATTCCTTCTCAAGCTCCTCGTCGGTCACACTTGCGAAATCGTCAGGTTTCTTAAGCTTCGAATAGTCTCCGAGAACAACCTCGCCGCCGCATTCATGATACAGATCACTGCCCTTTTTCGGCTCCAACGTCAGCGTCGCAGTCGGCTCGCCGGGAGATGCCTGGTTAAAGTTATTGCCTTTCTTCTTGCCGCAGGCCGTCAGGCAGGTAAGTACCAGGGCAACAATCATAATCGGATACAGAATTCTCTTCATCGGTTTCTCCTCATAAAGCGGATAAAAGGCACCGGAGACGGTCCGGTGCCTCATAAATTCCGGAAATACAACAATTACAGACGGGCTACGCCGGTATCTCTTGCAGCCTTGGCAACAGCCTTCGCAACAGCCTTCGCAACGGTCTTGTCAAGTGCGCTCGGGATGATGTAATCGGCGGAAAGCTTGTCGTCGGTAACGAAACCTGCGATAGCCTTTGCAGCCGCAATCTTCATCTCGTCGTTGATGTCCTTAGCGCGAACATCGAGAGCGCCGCGGAAGATACCCGGGAAAGCAAGAACGTTATTGATCTGGTTCGGGAAATCGCTGCGGCCGGTTCCGACTACTGCAGCGCCTGCTGCCTTAGCTTCATCGGGCATGATTTCGGGAGTCGGGTTAGCCATCGGGAAGAGGATCGGATCCTTCGCCATGCTCTTAACCATCTCGGGAGTTACACAACCCGGAGCGGAAACGCCGATGAATACGTCAGCGCCCTTGATAACGTCCTCAAGGCTGCCCTTGCGCATCTGCTGGTTGGTCATCTCGGCGATGATCTCCTTCTCGGCATTCAGACCTTCACGGCCCTTATAGATAGCGCCCTTACGGTCGCACATTACAACGTCCTTAAGACCCATCGAGATCAGAAGCTTGATGATGGCAATGCCGGCAGCGCCTGCACCGCTCGTTACAACGCGGATCTCGTCAATCTTCTTGTTAACAACCTTCAATGCGTTCAGCATTGCGGCAAGGCATACAACTGCGGTACCGTGCTGGTCGTCATGGAAAATCGGGATGTCGCAGCACTCCTTCAGCCTTCTCTCGATTTCGAAACAGCGGGGAGCGGAAATATCTTCAAGGTTTACGCCGCCGAAAGAACCTGCAAGAAGCTTAACGGTATTTACGATATCGTCAACTTCCTTGCTGCGGATGCAAAGCGGAATCGCATCTACATCGCCGAAAGCCTTAAACAAAGCGCACTTGCCTTCCATAACAGGCATGCCGGCTTCGGGACCGATATCGCCGAGACCGAGTACTGCGGTACCGTCGGTAACAACGGCAACCAGGTTGGAACGACGGGTCAGATCGTAGCTGAGATCGACGTTCTTCTGGATTTCAAGGCAGGGCTGTGCAACACCGGGGGTGTAAGCAAGAGAAAGGTCTTCCTTCGTCTCCAGGGGAGCACGAACGATCATCTCAATCTTTCCTTTCCACTCATAATGCTTCTTCAGGGATTCTTCTGCGTAATTCATAATTATATTCCTTTCTTTCTAAGCAAGCACCTTGCTTTAATGTACTTTTTCTTTGTGAACGTTTCGTGTTCAAATCATGTTTTCGGGATGAAATACACGGTCAAATTCTTCTTCGCTTAAGAAGCCGAGCGCTACGCACGCCTCCTTTAAGGAGATGTTCTCCGCATAGGCCTTCTTGGCTGTTTTTGCGGCATTCTCATATCCTATGTACGGATTGAGCGCCGTTACAAGCATCAGCGAATTGTAAAGATTGTCATGCATCTTTTCACGGTTCGCGGTAATGCCGCTCGCACAGTTGTCGGTAAATGAGACGATTGCCTCCGAAAGCAGTCTCACGGACTGTAAGAAGTTATAGGCAATGACCGGCATGAACACATTCAGCTCGAAGTTGCCCTGGCTCGCTGCCATGCCGATTGCGGTGTCGTTTCCGATGACCTGAACAGCCACCATCGTAACGGCCTCGCACTGCGTCGGATTGACCTTTCCGGGCATAATCGAGGATCCGGGTTCGTTTGCGGGAATCGTAATCTCTCCGAGTCCGTCACGCGGTCCGCTCGCAAGCCAGCGAACGTCGTTTGCAATCTTCATCATGTCGGCCGCAAGCGCCTTAACGGCTCCGTGCACGGCCACGATTTCGTCCTTCGAGGTGAGCGCATGAAATTTGTTCTCGGCAGTTACATATTCGGTGCCCGAAATCCGGCTGACTTCCTTTGCAACCGATTCGGCAAAGCCCTTCGGCGCATTGAGTCCCGTTCCGACTGCCGTTCCGCCGAGCGCCAGTGTCTTAAGCGACGGCAGCAGAAGCGCTATCATCGCGCGGTCACGCTCAAGGCTTGATCTCCAGCCGCTGATCTCCTGGGAAAATGCGATCGGGACGGCATCCTGCAGATGCGTCCGTCCGCTCTTCACAATCCCTTCGTTCTGCTTTTCGAGACGGAGGAATACGGAAACCAGCTTGTCAATCGCCGGGAACAGCTTCGTTTCGATTGCGGTTACAGCCGCGATATGCATCGCCGTCGGGAACGTATCGTTGCTCGACTGTGACATATTGACATCGTCGTTCGGGTGAAGAAGCTTCTTCCCCGCGAGCTCGTTTCCGCGGTTTGCGATTACTTCGTTCACGTTCATATTGGACTGCGTGCCGCTTCCGGTCTGCCATACGACAAGCGGAAAATGTGAATCGAGCTTTCCGGCGAGGATTTCGTCGCACACCTTCGCTACGGCGTCACATTTGTCAGCGGTCATGCGCGCGGGCTGAAGCGACTGATTGGCCATGGCCGCAGCCTTCTTCAGTACCGCAAAAGCCCGGATTATCTCGGCAGGCATTGTTTCAATCCCCGCTCCGATCAGGAAGTTTCTGCGGCTCCGCTCTGTCTGGGCACCCCAGTAGCAATCCGCCGGAACCTGCATCTCTCCCATGGAATCATGTTCAATTCTGTAATCCATAGCATTCCCTTATTCGCTAGAAATAGAAAGGAGGCGGCTGTGCCGTCTCCTCGCTGAAGTACGGGAGGCACAGCCGGCGCCTCCCTCATATCCTGTTCAAGATTAAGCGAGATCGATGTTGCGGATAACTTCTTTCAGGTTGTCCGCGCTCTTACGAAGCAGCGCGATCTCCTCGTCATTGAGCGGTGTCTCAACATTGCCGACGATACCGTTCTTGCCGACGATGGCAAGAGTCGAAAGGCATACATCGTCGATGCCGTACTCACCGTGCATCATGGTGGAAACCGTCATGGTCGTATCCATGCCGGAGATAATCGTCTTAACGATAAATGCTACGGAAACCGCAATTGCGTAATAGGTTGCACCCTTGCGACTGATTACGATTCCGCCGGACTTCTTAACAAAATCCTCAACTTCTTCGCGGTTAAGCTTCGGGAAGCCCTTCACGGAGTTGTGGATGCGCTCCTTATATTGGTCAATCGGAACGTTGCTGATGTTGGCCAAAGACCAGGTAACGAACGAAGAATCGCCGTGCTCACCGAATACATAAGCATGTACGTTGCTCTGGCTGATATCGTAAATCTCGGAAAGTCTTGCGCGAAGACGGGAGGTATCAAGAATGGTACCGGAACCGATGATCTGGTTCTCCGGGATGCCGGAATACTTGTGGAAAGCGTAAGTCATGATGTCAACCGGGTTGCTTACGATGATGTATACGGCCTTAGGCGCATACTTCGTAATCTTGGAAGCAATGTCCTTCATGATGTTGACATTGGTCTGAGCAAGTTCCAGTCTGGACTGTCCGGCTCTTCTCGGGATACCCGAAGTAATGATAACGATGTCAGAATCCGCTGCATCCGGATAATCTCCGGCAATGATGGACATAGAGCCGAAAAACGGGCTTCCCTGAAGGATGTCCATGGCCTCGCCCTTTGCCTTCTCCTCGTTTACATCGATCAAAACGATGTCAGAAGATGTTCCGGTGGTTGCCAGCGTAAATGCGATAGTAGAACCTACGCTTCCGGCGCCGATAATAGTAACTTTCATAGTTCCTCCGATCCGATTTCTAATGCATCTTCATAGTGTGAGAGTGACTCGGGACAGATTGTATACAATCCCAGTCAAAAACAATCTTACCATATCCCCATTTTCGATGCAATCTGACAAAATGACAAAAAATCGGCTCGTTTCGAATGCCTAATTATTCATTTTCACATATTTTTCACAGGTGGGAAAAATCGTGCGCCCCGAAGGGGCTTTTTCGCGAAAAATACTACCGGTAATCTTCCTCTTCGGCGCCCGCTTCGGCACTGTGTTTCACATTTTCCTCGTGTGCCTTTTCACGCAGTCTCCTGTCGCGGTCTTTACGGCGTTTTCTGCGAAGAAGCTTTGCCGTCAGAACGGCGGCAACATACAACACAAGCAAAAGGGCAATTGCGCCGATGATGCAATATATCGTTTTGCGTAATTCGTCCTTGGCCTTCTGTTCGCGGGCGAGGTCCTCCGCCGCAAGCCTTTCTTCCTCATTAAGAATCTCCTGCCGGCGTCTCTGCTCTTCCGCTTCCTCTGCCGCTCTGGTCAGCTCGGCCTGTTTGGAAAGCTCCGCCTCCCTTGTCAGCTCGGCATAGTAAGCCTCTTTTTCGACCTTTTTCTCCTGCGCGGCGTAGGAAAGAAGGTTCTCGAACATGTCGCTTCCGATATTCTTGCCGACAGTGGTCCTAAAGAGCCCGAAATCGGCGCAACTGTAATCCTGATTGGCAGGATCGTTATTGTCCGAGACATAAAACCAGAGCCCCTGCTGGGAAGCATTCTTTTCATATGCCTGCTTCAGCGTATTGAGAACGGTCTTCCCTGAAAGCGCATTCTCTTTGATTCGGAGATTCATCCGAATCGCATTGTCGCCGTACAGATGGATGTAAGTCTTCGGAACATCCCAGGTCCCGTACGCGGAAACCGATTCGGGACAGTAATCCTCCCGCATCGTCTGCTGCACGGCTTCGGTCACGGCCCTGTGTAAAATGACATGGTCATAGCTTCCGTACTCACCGCCCTCGTCATGCGTAATCACGACAAGCGGTTTGAATCTGCGGATCATCTCCGCGACAACCGGGCGAAGGCTCTCTTCCGTGATGCCTTCCTTTGCGGAAGCAACCTGCACGCGTTCGGCAGGCATGTTCACCGGATAATTGCGGACGCCCATGGTCCACAGGCAGTTCAGTTTTTCATGCTCCCGCATGTAATCCGACGGCTCGGGACCGGCATAATCATTCATATAGACAATCTGAACCCGCTTCTTCATAACCGCGCCGTAAAAGGCAAGCGGGCCGCCGAAGTATAACGACTCGTCGCTCGCATGTGCCGCGAACACGAGCATGTCGGCGTTTTCGCACGGGGCGTTCCAAACCTGAACCGAATCGGGAAGCTTTCCCTCTCCGTATGCTGACAAATCACACAGCGTTCCTTTTCCGTAAACGGTGACGGTCACATTTTTCACAGGCGTCTCAAAAGCAACATAATCATGCAGAAAGCCGGATTTGCATTCGATTTCCTGCCCGTCCGCCCTGAGCTTATATTCCGGAACGCTGCTTCCCCAGATGAAGTACAGGCCGGCCATATCGGTTTCGGAAGAAACGGTGAACGTATCGCCCATACGGTACGAAAGCCCGGTACTATTGTCCCTGTCCAAAAGCGGCGCACCGTCCCGTTTGTTTCCGTCCTTTACGGTAACGGGAACAACGGAGGCAGTCTTTTCGGAGACTTCCTCTTCTGTCTGGTCTACAGCTGTAGTATAATCTAACTCCTCATAAACGTCGCGGTATTCCGCGCCGGGATCGGTATTATATAGCTTCACGGTACAGCTGACATCGCCGAGGTAACGGTCGAAATCGTCAAACTGGTTCTCCGAGTGATATACATACGCGGTTACGATGACCGGATTCAAAACCTCGCCGATTTCGGGACCGGCCGAGATACGGATTGAAACCGCAATGCCTGTATCCGCAGCGGTCTTCAGTTCTTTCCCCTGCACGTCAAAAAGCGAGATGTTCAAGTAGGATTTGATATCCTCTGCATCCTCGGAGGAACGGATCACCTTGCTGACGAATTCGCCGCTCTTCGTTTCCAGCTGCACGCGGTAACAGATTCGGCACTCGTCGCTTCGGGTGTACGCATTCCACAAATCCCCGAAAATCTGCGGAAAGGCTCTTTCTTCATTCTTTATTTCCGAGGCATCACCCGCCAGGCACTCCATCCATACGATTTCGGAGCCGGCAACCCATCGGTCGCCGAACAAATCCGAAAAGCGTCTGCGCAACTTCTCATCCGTTCTGTTTTTGTATAGCGAAATAACAGTCGGACCGATCTTCGGAGCAGGCGTCGGCGTCGGAACGACTACAGGCTCGGAAGTCGGTGTGGGCGTCGCCGTCGGGGTCATCGTCGGGGTCGGCGTCGGAGAAGGTTCGGGCTTTTTACCGCATGCCGAAAAGGCCGTCATGATGACGACCAGAAGCAGTGCCGATATTCTCCGTTTTCTATCCTTCATTTCAAATTCTCCTTTAAGCCCCGTCGCACTCCTCCCCGGAAAATGTGACGCAACCGCCGTGCAAATCATATCACATTTTCCTTTTACGCGCAAGAAAAGGCTCCGGGCAGTACCCGGAGCCTCTCGTTTCACGGATTCGCGCGAACTTACTTCGCGCCTTCTTCTACTGCAGCCTGAATGTCCAGGTAGCTCTTTCCGTTCTCCTTCTCGTACTTGTCAGCACAAGTCTTGCATACATCGTTGCAGCCATGGTTGATGGCTTCTTCTACAGAAGCTTCAGTCTTACTATCACTCGTGTTAATGTGCTGGCAATCCCCATAAAGGTGATACTTCTTACCGAACTGCGTATAGTAAACACTGTTCTGATACTTAACCTGCTCGGACTTAGCTTCTTCGGAAATCGGATGCCAGTCAATGCTGAACAGAACGCCGATAACGATAGCAATTGCAGCTGCAATGCCGGCAATCTTCTTCATTCTGGGATCCGTGTTCTCCTTATCGGTCAGGATCATGATGATGAAAGGAAGGAAGGCAACGATGCAGGCGATTACGCCCATATTGTTCCACAGGAAGAATTTCACCTTGTTCTTCTCGGAAGCAGGGTCAATGTGGTTAGCTTTCTTCCAAAGCATCGAGCCGACAATGACAAGAATCAGGTCAATGACCAGAAGCGCTACGAGCGCTACGATGGTGTTCATGAACGTGATTTCAATCTTTCCGGAATACAGGCAGATTGCAACGATTTCACAGGCAATGGCTGCCAACCAGCAAATAACGGCACCGATTCTTCTCTCGGTGGCACCGGCAGTGCTGTAAGGCTTTTCAGAAGCCTTCGATGCAGGCTTCTTTGCAGCTTTTTCTTCTGCAGGTTTCTTAGTTTCCTTTTTCTCGGCCATATGATTCACTCCTTATCGCGGTATTTTGAAAAACCATGACGGAAAATCCGCCATATCGTTGTTCATGTGGATATTATATACCATATTTATTGCTTTTTCAACGAAAATGAAGAGATTTTATTGACTTTTTTTCCGTTTCGGTTGATAATGAATGAAAGGCAGTAAATTCTTACAAAGGAGACGAATTGATATGGATATTTCCGCTTTATTAGGTGGCCTGATTTCCGATAAAACCGTCAACGAAGTCAGCAGGAAATCCGGCGCTTCCAAAAAAGATGTTTCAAGCGTGTTAACGACCGCTCTTCCCCTTCTTTTGGCTTCCGGCAGCAACACGACCGCTGCACAGGTTTCCGAGGAAAGCGGCGTAAGCCAGAATACGACTTCCAATGTACTTTCCGCTGCGGCACCTTTGCTGCTCGGCTCACTCGGCGGAGGCAATCAGCAGTCCTCGAATGCCGGCAACGCAGCACTGATCGGTGCTCTGCTCGGCAAGCTTGACCTCGGCAAGCTCACTTCCGGCCTGATGGGACTCGTTTCCACCAACACCGCTAACGAAGCCAAGGACGAGAAGGAAGAAAAGCCTGCTTCCGGCAAGAAGAAACCTGCCGCAAAGAAGCCCGCTTCCGCTAAGAAACCCGCTTCGGGCAAGACCTCTTCCGCCAAGAAGCCTGCTTCGACGGCTAAGAAGCCCGCTGCAAAGAAGAAGACCTCCTCCAAGAAGGAAGAAACCGCTGCATCCTCTTCGGGAAGCCCGCTTGATGCTGTTACAGGTCTTCTCGGAAACCTTTTGAAGTAATCGCATTTTCCATGGAATGACAAGAGCACCTCAAAGCGAGGTGCTCTTTTTTATGTAGATACGGTTTTCTCCGCTGCAGATCCGTTTTCGGGGATTTCGATTTCCGAAAGAAGGATGTCTTCCTCCTCCAGTTTCAGGTTTCCGATACGCCGTTCACAGTCGGCTGCGCCCTCCCGCATATCATCCGAAAGGCGAAGAAGCCTTGCCCCGATTTCATCCGAGTAACGCTTCAAATCCCGCACTGCGTTTCGGGCCTTAGAGGAACGTCCGGCTCCGATTGCCTTGCATTCCGCGAAGAATGTCTCAATTGCCTCGCGGAGATTCGCTTCTATGGCCGGCAGGTCCTCTGCGCCGAACGAAAGCTTCGCCTTTCTTAAGACAAATACGATGTCTTTTAAATTGTTCCGAAGCCCTTCCTCATAACGAAGAAGCCCGTTCTGGGCGCTCTGGGTAATGGCGACCGGCTGAAATCCGAGTCCGGATTCCAGAAGATTCATCATCTTCAGAAACTGCGGAATCGGTTCCGCAAGGGCAGCCGCAGTCCGGATGGCTCCGCTGCAAATCTGTGTTGCATCTTCTATGGCTTTCTTCCGTTCTTCCGCGAGGCTGCTTTCTTCGGCAATCTCCCGGATTCTGTCCGATGCCGGGCAGGAAACGGCCTTCAGGCGGTTCAGGGTTCTTAAGTGACAGTCACTGTATTCTTCTCTTGCGTTCTTCCGCTCCCCGATGGCATCTTCGGCCTTCTCAAGCTCCCGAAGCACGCGCTCGTAATCGGCTCCGGCCTGCGCGTAAATCCGTTCGGCCTCGTCCGCCTCCTCCATCTCCTTCAGGAACTGCTTTTTGTTGAACCAGCTGTATACGGTCGAGGAACTCATCTTCTGGGACATCGTGTCCCTCTCACCTGTTTCCTTCATAAGCTTTTTCATAAGCTCGGGCTGCTTCTCTTCAAGCCCCTTCAGGTAACGGCGGCAGTCCTCCCGTCTTACGGTCAGCCTGTCAAGCTCTTCGCACCGTTTCTTTAACCGAATCAATTCCGAATTGTCGAACCGCACGTCTGTGTTCCTTTCGTCGCATTTTCCAATTCATTATACCCGTTCCGCCCGGAAGCCGCAAGTGTGAAAACGCGCGCAACAGGCGGTCGAAAAAAAGCTGAAAAACCTGTTGACAAATCCTCGTTTATCGTGTATATTAATCCTTGCGTCGCGGATGACGCACCATATTGCACGAGTGGCTCAGTGGTGGAGTATCGCCTTGCCAAGGCGAGGGTCGCGGGTTCGAATCCCGTCTCGTGCTCTTTCGCAGGAATCAAATGATTCCTGCTTTTTTTGTGCCCGGGTTTCTTCGCAAACAGAGGAAGAGCGTAATCCGCTTTCGGATTACGCTCCGCCGTCAGGTGAATCATATTGGACTTTACTCTCCCACACAAGCTGCGAATCGGATTCAAGGAACATTCCTTGTTCCTGCAACCTTGTCTGTATTGTACACGAACAATGTTACAGAATTGGTCTCCTAATCGTTAAAAGAATGTTACAGTTTATTACGAAAATATTACAGGGAGAGCCCCGACAAATTGGGGGTATATTATTTCTGTATACAATATGATGTGCACATATGAAAATGTGCAAAAGCTCCATGAAAAATGTTACAACGGGTCGTCACTCTTCAGTCTCCGTGCCCCGGAAAGCCTTGCCATGGCACGTGCCATCGAGGCGCTCGAGAGGTTGTACTCGATCAGGCTCTGCTTCTGCTGCAGCTGCTCTCTGGCAATTTCGAGTTCCCGCTCCGCTGCCTTGATATCGATTTCGTCCGGCCGCTCCGCGGAAAATGCCAGGATGTCGACACGGTTGTTCTCGACATTCATCATGCCATCGCTTACGATGACATGCCGTTCTTCACCGTCCGGCAATCGGAAACGGATTTCGCCGTTCTCGACAACCGTTGCCATGGGCTGGTGATGCGCCATGACACCGAGGCTGCCGTCAACGCCGGGGAAGGAAAGATAGACGCACTCCCCCTCGTAAAAGATGCGGTCGCAGGCTGTGATTTTTAACGTAAATGTATTCATGGCTTGCCGGCTTTCTTACGGATTCCCTGGCTATTGGGACTGCTCTGCCTTTTCGGCTTTCTTCTGTTCTTCCTTCTTCATGTTCTCGGCTTTCTTCTTCACGTCCTCAATTGTGCCGACGTTAAAGAATGCGGCTTCCGGATATTCGTCCATCTCACCGGAAAGAATCGCCTTGAAACCCTTCACCGTTTCCGCAAGCGGCACAAACACGCCGGGCACGCCGGTAAAGGTTTCCGCCACATGGAAAGGCTGGGAAAGGAAACGCTGCGCTTTTCTCGCGCGGTATACAAGCTGCTTATCCTCTTCCGCAAGCTCGTCCATGCCGAGAATTGCGATGATATCCTGTAATTCGTTATAACGCTGCAGCATCTCCTGCACGCGTCTTGCTACCGTGTAATGCTCTTCCCCGACAATCTCGGCCTCCAAAATCCGGGAGCCCGAAGCAAGCGGATCGACAGCGGGATAGATACCCTGCTCAACGATCTTTCTCGAAAGCACCGTCGTGGCATCGAGATGGGAGAATGTGGTGGCGGGGGCAGGGTCTGTCAGGTCATCCGCAGGCACATAAACGGCCTGAACGGATGTAACGGAGCCCTTCGTCGTCGACGCAATCCGCTCCTCCAGTTCACCGAGTTCGGTAGCGAGCGTCGGCTGATATCCTACTGCGGACGGCATGCGCCCTAAAAGCGCGGAAACCTCGGAGCCCGCCTGGACAAATCGGAAGATATTGTCGATGAACAGCAAAACGTCGCGGTTCATTTCGTCACGGAAATATTCTGCCATCGTAAGCCCGGTTTCGGCAACACGCATGCGCACGCCCGGGGACTCGTTCATCTGCCCGAATACA
>CADBTG010000109.1 GCA_902797475.1 uncultured Lachnospiraceae bacterium
ACGATGATCTCCGCATCGAATTCCTCGGTGGAGAAGGTCTCCTTAATCTGCTCGCCGTACTTCGCCTTTACCTTCTTAAGCGCTTCGGTCAGAAGCTCCTCCTCGAATTTCATGACATCCTCGAAGGACTTAATATAGCTGAACTCGATATCGAAGCAGGTGAACTCGGTCGCATGCTTGCTCGTGAAGGATTTCTCCGCGCGGAATACCGGGCCGACTTCGAAATAGCGCTCAAAGCCGCTTGCCATTGCCATCTGCTTATAGAACTGCGGGCTCTGCGCAAGATAGGCATTCGGAAGATTGTAGCTCGGGAAATAATCCAGACGGAATACATCCGCGCCGGATTCGGAAGCCGCGCCGATCAGCTTCGGCGTATGCACCTCGATGAAATCACGGTCCAAAGCGAAATCGCGAAGGGCGCGCACAAGCTCGGTCTGCGCCTTGAACATCAGCTGGTTCGCATCCGTACGAAGGTCGATCCAGCGGTAATCGATTCTCTGGTCAATCGAGGACTTCTCAACGGCCGCTTTCTTCTTCGTTGCCGGAATGTACTCTCTCGCAATCGGAAGCGGAGCCGCAACCGAATCAACCGTAATCGAGGTCGGGATGATCTCCACGCCGTTCAGCTTGACGAAGTCGGAAAGCTGCACGGTTCCGGTGACAAATACGACCGAATCGAGCGTAATCTTCGCAAGCTCGTCAGCCCAGTCCGGGTGAAGCTCCTTCTCAATCGTTACCTGCACCTTGCCGGTGATGTCCTTCAAAACAAGGAAGGCCATCGATTTGCCGTCACGCCAGTTCTCGGCAAAGCCCTTTACGAGGACCTCCTGCCCGGCGTAATTCTTCACGTCTTTAATCTGAATTCTGTCCATCTTCATTCTCCTTATGGTGAAACCGCAATTTGCGGAAATCGTTCCTTTTCCATAGGCCGTCAGAACGGTCTCTCGGGGCCGCACTTCTTCAGGCTATCGAATCCTGTCGGCAAGCTCTGCAACAGGAACCGCTTCCTGCTCGCCGGTCTCCATATTCTTCAGCATGACGCTTGCGGAAGCGCGCTCCGACTCGCCGATGATGGCGGCGTACGGAATGCCGAGGCGGGCAGCGTATTTCATCTTCTGCTTCATGCCCTTCTGCTGGTAGTAAACATCGGCCGGAATGCCTTCGCCGCGTACCTTTGCGGCAACCGCAATCGCCTCGTTCATGTCATCCTCGCCCATCGGAATCACAATGACTCTTGCAAGGCTTCCCGCATTGCTCTTCACAAGCCCGTTCTCCTTCAGCTGGTAGAACAGACGGGTCAGTCCGATGCTAATGCCGATGCCCGGCAGCTTCTGGTCGGTATAGTAATCCGCAAGGTTATCGTAACGGCCGCCCGAGCAGATGCTTCCCATGCTCGGATAATCATTCAGCATCGTTTCGAAAACCGTGCCGGTATAGTAATCAAGACCTCTTGCAATCGTCAGATCAATACGGAAGTTCTCCTCCGCGATGCCGAAGCGGCGAAGGTAACCGATGACGGCCTCAAGCTCCGAAACACCTGCCTGATAACGCTCGTCGGCGATGTTCTGCGCCTTCAGGGCGGCAAGCACTTCGTCGTTGCTTCCTTTGATTGCGATAAATGCAAGGATTCTTTCGATGTCCCCTGCTGCCACGCCGAATTCCTTCAGCTCTTCGTTAACGGCTTCCTTGCCCATCTTCTCAAGCTTATCGATGGTCCGGAGGATGTCCCCGATCTTATCGGCATAACCGAGCTCGCTGAAGAATCCGTTCAAAACCTTTCGGTTATTCAGGCGAATCGTGAAGGAACCGAAATCCAGTTCCTTAAACACCTGGCAGATGATCGCCGGCATTTCGGCGTCGTAAACGATATCGAGGGAATCCAGTCCGATGACATCGATATCGCACTGATAGAATTCACGGAAACGTCCCTTCTGCGGACGCTCGCCGCGGAATACCTTGCTCATCTGGTAACGCTTGAACGGGAACACGAGATCCTGCTGGTGCTGCGCCACATACCGCGCAAGCGGCACGGTCAGATCGAACCGAAGCGCAAGGTCGGTGTCTCCTTTGTCAAAGCGGTAAATCTGCTTCTCCGTCTCGCCGCCGGCCTTCGCAAGAAGCACCTCCGAAAGCTCAATCGTCGGGGTGTCAAGCGGCAGGAAACCGTAGCGCTCATATACGCCGCGGATTGTATCGTACATGCGGTTGAACGCAATCTGGTCTTCCGGCAGAAGTTCCATAAAGCCGGGCAGAATCCTCGGCTGTACTTTATTGCTCATTAGCCTTCCTCCTTAACTTTTCCTGGTTATAAAGTCCGAGCTGCTGCTCCATGTCGATGAGCACCTTAACCTGCGCAAACTCGGGTTTATGAACGACCGAGAGAAATGCGAGGAATACCCTCATATCATACTCCCGTACATCTTCTATCATCATTTCAATTGCGGCATCCACCGAGAACGCCGCCCGGTAAGTCCGGTTGCTGACAAGGGCGGAGAATACGTCACACACGCGCAGGATCCGCGCGCCGAACGGGATTTCTTCGCCCTCCAGATGGTTCGGATATCCGGAGCCGTCGTAGTTCTCGTGATGACATGCGATATAAGAAATCACCTTTTCGGAATAACTGCCTTCGGAGCGAAGCAGCTCGTTGCCCATCGCCGGATGCATGCGCACATATTTCGTATGCTCAACGTTGAGCATTTCCGAATCATGCACGTACAGCTGCTCGGCAAGCGTCAGCTTACCGATGTCATGAAGCATTCCGGCCACGCGGATGTCTTCGCACTCCTCTTCGGGAAGCTCCAGCTCCTCCGCGACGAGTCCCGAGAGCATGCTGACCACGCGGGCATGCGAAAGAAATCCCTGCATGTCGCTTTCCTGCGGGATGTCGTTCGCTACTCTTCGGATCAGTTCTATTTCTCTTGAATAATCCATCTGCTCTCCGGGCCGCTTTGCGGCTTATGTGAAATTGTTTTCCAAAAAAGTCTTCTTCCGTTCAATCATTTCATCGATGCGTGCGATGTAGTCCGTGAGGCTCTTCACATTTTCCACGCGCTCGATGCGGTCTTCGCCGTAAAATACGAACTTGCTCATCGCGCCGGCCCCTGCTGCCAGAATCGTCTGCTTTTCCTCCATGATGAGGATGTTGTAGATGCCTTCCGTGCCGGGCTTTGCATAGCCGACATTCTCGAGGTTTTCGGCCATGTTCTTCTGACGGTACAGATAATAGGGCCGATAGCCGTGCTCTTTGGCAAATGCGACGGTTCTCTCAAGCATATCCGAAACACCGGTTGCTTCGAGTCCCGCATAGTTTTCACGCTCGGTCGTCAGCCTCGCGGCACGCTTTAAGGCAAGCGTGTGAACCGTCAGATTCTCGGGATCGAGCTTTGCAATCTCCGAGAGTGTATAGCTCACATCGTCCGGGTTCTCCCCGGTAAGACCGATGATCATATCCATGTTGATGTTGTCATGGCCGCAGGCGCGGGCCGTATGGAAGGCCTCAACTATCTGCTCCGCCGTGTGGCGCCGTCCGATCAGGTCTAGCGTCCGCTGCCGCATCGACTGCGGATTGATGCTGATGCGGGTCACGCCGTACGCCTTCAAAAGGCGCATCTTCTCTTCGGTCACGCTGTCCGGGCGTCCTGCTTCCACCGTATACTCGAGCACCTCATCCATCGGCAGATGCTTACGAACCGTCATAAGAAGCCTCTCAAGCTGCGCTTCGTTAAGCGCGGTCGGCGTTCCGCCTCCGATATAAACGGTGCTGAGCCGTTTCTTCGGACGGCAGGTTCCGAGAAATGCGATTTCCTTCTCAAGCGCGTCCAGATAATCGTCCGCGAGCTTTCCGAATTTGGAAAGCGGATAAGAGGTGAAGGAGCAATATGCGCAGGTGGTCGGGCAGAACGGGATGCCGATATAAATGCTGTATCCGTTCTGATAATCCATTCCGGAAAGAATCTCATGCTCCCGCTTCGCAATCGTAATGCTCGTTTCGGTCTTGGCATCCGAGCAGAGGTATTCGGTTTTCATCGCGCGGCGGATTTCGTCCTCGTCCTGTCCGTCCGCTACGGCCTCATAGACAAGCTTCGTCGGGCGAACGCCGGTCAGGATGCCCCACGGAAGGGTCAGCCCGGTGTCTTTCGAAAGAATCTGATAAACTTCCCTTGCGACGCGGTTACGGAAGGCTTTCCGCTCGGGATCCACGCCGTCTGCATCGGCCCGGCCGATCAGTTCTCCTTTTTTATAGACGCGGATGCGAAACCAGTCCTCCATCAAAAGCATGCAGAAGGAATAATCATTTGCGGCATTGCAGGAAAGAAGGAGCGGATCGGTTTCCTTTTCGAACACAAGCCGCATGGCCTCGTCTTCAGCTTCGTAATGCGAAACCTCAAAGTCGGCATTCGGAAGAAAGGCCCGAATCAGCGGTCGCATTTCCTGCTCGTAATCTCTTCCGAACAGATTCAGTTCAACAAGCGTATCCATTATTTCTCCCGCTTCGTCCAAGTAAAAATGTTATAACGCTTTTCGTAGGCAATATTGGTCGCCGGCCCGTGTCCCGGAAGGACAATCGTTTCCTCCGGCAGTTCGTATAACACGTTCCGTATGGAATTCATCAGCTCCTCGTTGCTTCCCGTCGGAAAATCCGTCCGCCCGACGCTCTCCATGAAAAGCGTATCCCCGGACACAACCATCGATTCCGCAGGGAAGAAATAGCTGTAACTGCCCGCCGTATGACCGGGCGTATGAAGGCAGGTCACGTAAAGTCCCGCAATGTCCAAAAGCTCCTCATGAGAGACAAAGCGGTCTGCCGTCACCAACAGAGCGTCCGGATTCGGATACTCCTCCCGGAACATATGCGGAAGCACATACTCGGAATCCGAAAGCAGGTTCTTCTCCTCCTCGCCGGCAATGACCGGAATGCCGTACTCGGTTCTAAGGTTCTTAACGGCGCCGACATGATCGAAATGCGCATGCGTCAGGAAAATGGCAACCGGCTTCATTCCGGTCTCCCTGACGGCACTCTTGATGCCCGCCGCGTCTGCGCCGGGATCAAAGATCAAAAGCTCTTTCGTTTCCGGGTTTCCGATCAGATAGCAATTGGTTGCAAGCGGTCCGACCGGAATGGTTTTTACGATATGCATGCCCTGCTCCTTAGCCGCTTGTCCGCTCAATGTCGATGACATTGGGCTGCGCGGAAATCCTGCTGATGATGTTTCTGAGCTGCTCCGTTCCGTGCACGGCAAAGGAAACCGTAATCGTGCTGATTTCGTTCTTTCCGGGTCTTGCGGAAACGGAATTGATATTCACCTTTTCCTCACTCAGAATCTTCGTGACCTCAAGAAGCACGCCCGGGTTATTGCGGGCAAAGATTCTGATTTCGGCATTGTAAATGTGGTCACTCTTATCGGCCTCTTCGATGTTCCATTCGGCATCGATCAGACGCACCTTATCCGACTCGGGCAGATGAATCATGTTCACGCAGTCCGTCCGGTGAATCGTCACGCCGCGGCCTCTTGTCACATAACCGATGATCTCGTCTCCCGGAACCGGTGCGCAGCACTTTGAAAAATGTACGGCTACATCTCCCATTCCCTGAACGATGATGCTTCCCTTGTGGTGAACGGTTCTCGGTTTTTCGCCGCCGCCCCGTTCATTGAGATCCGCAAGAAGCTGGTCCTCTGTGACATTTTCCTCCTGCGTCTTCTTCCACTCTTCGTAGAGACGGTTGACAATCTGGCCTTCCTTGAGGCTACCGTGCCCGACTGCCGCAAGAAGCGAATCCCAGTCGCGGAAGCCGTATTTTCTCTGGCATATCGCCTGATATTCGGGCTTCAGCACGTCGGAGAGACGGATGCCCTTTGTTTTGGCATAATCCGTAAGCAGGTTTTTGCCCCGCTGGATGTTATCTTCTTTTAATTCGGCCTTGAACCACTGGCTGATCTTGTTGCGCGCCTGGCTGCTCTTGACAATCTTCAGCCAGTCACGGCTCGGTCCGCGGGAATTGGCGGACGTCAGAATCTCAATCTGGTCGCCGTTCTGAATCTCATAATCGATCGTGACAAGCTTGCCGTTGACCTTGGCGCCGATCATCTTGTTGCCGACGGCACTGTGGATGCTGTAGGCAAAGTCAACCGGGTTGCTGCCGACCGGAAGCGTCTTCACGTCACCCGTCGGGGTGAAGCAGTAAACGCTTTCGTTGAACAGGTCAAAGTCGTTCTTCAGGGAGTCGAGGAACTCCTTGTTGTCG
>CADBTG010000110.1 GCA_902797475.1 uncultured Lachnospiraceae bacterium
AGAATGTCATTCGCGAAGCGCTTGAACGGATTGAGCCGGCAGAAGGCGCCAGGGAGCGGATGCTTCGCAATATCCGCGCGAAGGCAGAGTTGGAAAATGCCACGAAGAACGAAGCGAAAAAGTCCCGCCGGATGATGCTATTTAAGTTTCTTCCGGCAGTGGCAGCAGTTGTGATTGTCGTTGTCGGCGCGCTGGTCTTAAAGGACAGACTTGCGAAAAAGCCGGCGAACACCCCGGGTGAGCCGGATAACTCCGTAGTCGCAGGCGGATCGGCCGAAACGCACGTAATCAGTTACTCAAAGGAAGATTTCACCAAGGACATCGGAGAGCTGCCGCAGCTTCCGGAGGAGGCGAAGGAGGCAACCTATTATCGGGATGTTTACGGGTATTGCGTGGAATTTGCCGTAGGCGGACACCGGTATCAGCTGTATATCTTCCGTCCGCAGGGTGACAGGATGATTTATGTGGCCTCAACCTACGCGACCGAAGTCCTCGTGGAGGAATGGGAAGTCGACGAACAGGGACAGATTCAGTCTGTTTACCGCCTCGTCAACGGCGACGGCGCGTCGATGGAAGAGATGGAGACCGTAAAGGCCGAAATCCGATAGTGGGGGAAGAATCAACATAGAAATGAGGGAGAACCATGAAACAAATCCTATTGGCAGTGCTGGTTGCGGCACTGTTTCTGACCGGCTGCAAAAACGAAGGAAGAACCGAGCAGGGTGTGACGGTAACCGCGAGCCCTGAGGCAGTAAGCCCGACGCAGAACCCGGAGGTAAAACCGGAAACAACGCCGGAGACGACGCCGGATACAAAGCCGGAGACGACCCCTCCCGGGAATGATACGCTGACAGGCGTCATTCTTCCCGGGTTTGAAATTCCTACCGTCAGCTATTCCGTATGGAAAGACGGAAAGAAGGCAGGTGAAATCGTGAATCCGTATGCGCCGACCGTCACGAATTCCGGTGTGCTGTATGCCAACCATACGGAGAAAGGCCCGCGCGTAAGGGATGCGGAGTATCATTTGTTTGAACCCGATACGGGAGCCGACCGGCTTCTCGGAACCGTAATCGACGAGAGCTACGAAACCGCGTATAACCGCGTGGAGCTTGGCGGAAAAATCTATACTCTGATAGTGAAAGGGGAGCCGGAAGACGGCGAATCGCAGCCGTTGATCCTTCTGGAAATCGATCCGCAGAAGGGACTCACCGAGCATAAGGTGTGCGAAGACGGATTCCCGTACGCGATGCTCGCGAAGGCCGATGACTGCCTGCTGATCGGAAATCACGACATAAACGAAGAGATGACCGATTCCGTCTGGCTGTATAATCCGAAGGACGAAAGCATGAAAAAGGTAATCTGCTATCAGGACGGAGACCGGCCGCTTCTTCAGCTTTGCCATGTGGAAAATGAAACGCTGATCCTTTGCATTCGCGAGAAGGACGGAAAGAACAGCATCATTCTTGAGCGCTATGACAGTGCGTTTCGGAAGACGGAAGAAAGAGACATCACCGGGATTTACGAAAAGGCATTTGACGAGAGCTATGCCCCGGAAGACCGGGCAAATGAGATGATTCTGCCGGTCAGCGGATTCTTCGTGACGAAAGACGGGCTGATGTATTATGAAAACTTCAGCTGCACGCATTTTCTTGCGGACCTCGTAAGCGGAGAAATCGTGCGTTCCGCCGAGTGCTTCACAGCGGTGAAGGGCAGTAACGGAGCGTTGTACTACGATTTGATGAAGGGCTTCCGGCCCGGTACGGAGCTTCCGAACCGGACCTATCGGTTGGAGGGAAAGGAACTCACGGTAAGCGAATCCAACGAGGAGAATCCGCTCTATTATTTCTTCAATATGACACAGGCAGAGAACGGGACGACCATGACAGAGTTTGAGTACAACGACCCGGAGAACCAAATCCCCGACCTCCCGCCTATGCTGGTAATCCGGTAAACCGGGGGTTGCACGGTCGTGCGTGCCGTTTAATCCGACTCTATCGAGCGGCCTGCCTAAGCAGTAGGCAAGAACCGGGAGGATAATCCCTCTCTTGCCTACTGCTTGGCGCGGCCGCTTCTTGTTTATCCGGCACGCACTCTTTACCAGGGCACCCCATTATCCGGCCTTAACCGGCTTTATCCGGCAGACAGGTTCTCTGCTTCCGGGCATACTGCAGCAGACAGGCCACCTTGTTTCCGGGGGGAAAACTGCAGAAGAGTGCGTGCGCGCCGCAAAAAACAGAAAGCAGCCGCGCCACTGAGGAGGTGCGAGAGGGCTTTTTCGCCCGGTTCGCAGCTCCTGCAGTAGGCAGGCTGCTTCG
>CADBTG010000111.1 GCA_902797475.1 uncultured Lachnospiraceae bacterium
AACCTTCTTCGTCAGCTTCACGGCGTCCTGATAAGGTTTTACAAGCATGTAAACCATTCCTGCAAGAATCAGTGCGGAAACGGCGATTCCGATTGCATTTCCGTCTCCGGTGAACGCGCTGCCGAACTGTTTTATCATCAAAGCAATGATATAGGCAAATCCACACTGATAGAGAATTGCGAACCAGGTCCACTTCGCGTTGTTCATCTCTCTTCTGATAGCGCCGATTGCTGCGAAGCAAGGTGCACAGAGAAGGTTGAATACAAGGAACGAGAAGCCCGCAACTTCCGTAAATGCGGCGCCGATGCTCTTGATGTCCCCGTAAAGGATTCCCATCGTGCCGACGATATTCTCCTTTGCCACAAGACCGGTTACGCTTGCAACGGCTGCCTGCCAGTTGCCCCAACCAAGCGGTTTAAAGATCCATGCAATGCCACTTCCGATTGCCGCAAGAATCGAGCTGTCGATTTCTTCCTCGGAAAGCATCGAGAATTTGCCGTCAAGCCATCCGAACCGGGAGGTAAACCATACAGCAATCGTGGAAAGCAGGATGATGGTACCTGCCTTTTTGATAAAGGACCAGCCACGCTCCCACATGGAACGGAGCACGTTGCTTACGGTCGGCCAATGGTACGCCGGAAGCTCCATAACAAACGGAGCCGGATCGCCCGAGAACATTTTAGTCTTCTTTAAGATAATACCCGAAACAACAATCGAAGCCATTCCGATGAAGTATGCCGAGGTGGACACCCAGGCACTTCCGCCGAAGATTGCGCCGGCTATCATACCGATGAAAGGAAGCTTCGCGCTGCAGGGGATGAACGTTGTTGTCATGATCGTCATTCGGCGGTCGCGCTCGTTTTCAATCGTACGGCTCGCCATAATGCCGGGCACGCCGCAGCCGACACCGATCAGCATCGGTATGAACGACTTGCCGGAAAGACCGAACCGGCGGAATACGCGGTCAAGGACAAATGCGATACGCGCCATGTATCCGCAGGCCTCAAGGAAGGCAAGCAGAAGGAACAGAACGAGCATCTGCGGAACAAATCCGAGCACCGCACCGATACCGGCAACGATACCGTCAAGTACAAGACTCTTTACCCAATCTGCGCAATTCAGTTTATCCAAAAGATTCTCAATGAGAACCGGAATGCCCGGTACCCATACGCCGTAATTCGAGGGATCCACGCCGCCTTCGTATTTTTCATACATGGCGATAGCATTCGAAAGATCTTCATAAGAAGCGGTCTCGTCGGTCTCTTCGAGGGTTTCCTCGTCTACGAGTGTGTAAGGGAACTCTGCATTCTTGCCCTCGTAGTTCGCGGCAAGTGCCTTAAGTGCCGCAACTGCAGCCGTAGCATCATACTCTTCCGCTTCCTGATCAAGTGCAGCTTCTGTAGCCTCGATGTCGATTCCGTCCTCTTCTGCTTTTGCAAGAAGCCCGTCAATGATTGCATCGGTGTCGCCGTATTCATCCTCGGCGTCTGCCGTCTTTCCGGAACCGATTCCGAAAAGATGGTAGCCATCACCAAACAGTCCGTCATTCGCCCAATCGGTTGCCGGTGTGCCGACGGCCACCATGGCAATCCAATAAACCAGGAACATGACGATGGCAAAAATGGGAAGTCCGAGCCAGCGGTTGGTCACAATTTTATCAATCTTATCAGACTTCGTCTCAGCACCTGCATTCTTCTTTTTGTAGCAGGACTTAATGACTTCGGCGATGTACACATACCGTTCGTTGGTGATGATGCTTTCCGCATCGTCATCCAGTTCCTTCTCTGCTGCCTGAATATCCTTTTCGATGTGTTCCATCGTATCCTTCGGTATATTCAGCTGCTCAAGAACCTTGTCATCTCTTTCGAATACTTTAATTGCGTACCAGCGCTGCTGTTCTTCGGGCATGCTGTGTACAACAGCTTCTTCGATATGTGCTATCGCATGCTCAACCGGTCCGGAAAATGTATGAAGCGGTACGGTCTTGGTGTCCTTTGCGGCCTTTACCGCTGCCTCTGCAGCCTCCATTACGCCGTCGCCCTTCAGTGCCGAGATGTCAACCACCTTGCAGCCTAACTGACGGGACAGCTCCGCTTCGTTAATCTTATCGCCGTTCTTCTTCACGATATCCATCATGTTGATGGCAACAACAACCGGAATGCCGAGCTCGGTAAGCTGTGTCGTCAAATACAGGTTACGCTCCAGGTTTGTACCGTCCACGATGTTTAAGATTGCATCCGGACGCTCTCCGATCAGATAATTTCTTGCTACTACTTCCTCCAACGTATAAGGAGAAAGAGAATAGATGCCGGGAAGGTCAGTGATGATGACATCATCGTGCTTCTTAAGCTTTCCCTCTTTCTTTTCAACCGTTACACCCGGCCAGTTCCCGACGAACTGGTTGGAACCCGT
>CADBTG010000112.1 GCA_902797475.1 uncultured Lachnospiraceae bacterium
AAGAAAAGGATATCGGAAGCGGAACTTCGCCGTATGGCCGAGGCGCTGCCCCGCGGGGAACAGCGCTTTGAGCAGGCGCTTAGAAAGCCCGGCCTTTCCTTTATCTGCGAGTGCAAGAAAGCCTCTCCGTCAAAGGGCGTCATTGCGGAACATTTTCCGTATCTTCAGATTGCGAAGGCGTACGAGGCAGCAGGAGCGGATGCGATTTCGGTGCTTACCGAGCCGAAATGGTTTCTCGGAAGTGACGAGTATCTGAAGGAGATTGCTTCGGAAGTGTCGGTTCCGTGCCTTCGGAAGGATTTTACGGTTGATCCGTACATGATATACGAGGCAAAGGTGCTCGGAGCATCGGCGGTACTGCTGATTGTTTCTTTACTTGACGAAGCCGAGCTTCGGGAGTATCTTAAACTCTGTGACGAACTCGGGCTTTCGGCACTTACGGAGATTCACGACGAGGCAGAAGCGGAAACCGCGCTTTCGGCCGGAGCGAGAATCATCGGCGTAAACAACCGAAACCTGAAGGATTTTACGGTGGACACCGGCAACAGCGGAAGGCTTCGGCAGCTGATTCCCGCGGACGTTTTGTTCGTGGCGGAAAGCGGCGTTAAGACGAAGGAAGATACGAAAGCGCTTCGCGAGCTCGGTGCATCGGCCGTTCTGATCGGCGAGACGCTCATGCGCTCGAACGATATCGCGGCAAAGCTTAAAGAGCTTCGCGGTGAAACCCCGTAATCCGGGAGGAAAGGCTATGACGAAGATTAAAATGTGCGGCCTGTCGCGTCCCGAGGACATTGCGGCAGCGAACCGGATCCGCCCTGACTACGTCGGGTTCGTATTTTTCAAAAAAAGCATCCGCAACGTGACCAAGGAGCAGGCCAAAGCCCTTCGGGCACTTTTACACCGGGACATTCCGGCCGTCGGCGTCTTCGTTGACGCTCCGGTAAGCTTTGTCGCAGAGCTTCTTAACGAAGGCATCATCGACATCGCGCAACTGCACGGCTCGGAGGACGAGGCTTATGTAGCCGAGCTTAGGAGCAGAAGTGATAAACCGCTGATCAAGGCGTTTCGGCTGAAAGCGGATGAAACAGCGAAGAATGCGGTCAGCAACACAGCGGACGGGAAGGCGATGAATTCGGGCGGCAGTGCGGACGATATTTCGAGAATTCTTGCTGTCGCCGAGAATTTTCCGACCGATTCGGTGCTTTTGGACTCCGGCGCCGGCTCGGGCATGACGCTTAACTGGAACCGCCTGAAGAACTTCCGCCGCCCCTTCTTTCTTGCGGGCGGGTTAAGTGAAACCAATGTCGGTGATGCCATCAGGCTGCTGCACCCTTATGCGGTTGATGTCAGTTCGGGCATTGAGACGGACGGAGCGAAGGATGAGGCGAAGATGATGGCATTTGCCATGGCAGTACGCGGTGAAGACATGAGAAAGGAAGAGAACCATGAGTAATCCAAACGGACGATTCGGCATCCACGGCGGGCAGTACATTCCGGAGACCCTGATGAACGCCGTGATTGAATTAGAGGAAGCATATAACCATTATAAAAACGACCCCGAGTTTAACCGTGAGCTGGCGGAGCTTTTCAACGAGTATGCGGGCAGACCGTCGCGGCTTTATTTCGCGCGGAAGATGACCGAGGACCTCGGCGGAGCGAAGATTTATCTGAAGCGGGAAGACTTAAACCACACCGGAGCCCACAAGATTAACAACGTTCTCGGACAGGCACTGCTTGCGAAGAAGATGGGTAAGACCCGTCTGATTGCCGAGACCGGAGCGGGCCAGCACGGTGTTGCGACTGCGACCGCTGCCGCGCTGTTCGGCATGGAATGCGTCGTTTTCATGGGCGAAGAGGACACGAAGCGTCAGGCGTTAAATGTGTACCGCATGCGTCTGCTCGGCGCGGACGTCGTTCCGGTTAAGAGCGGCACGGCAACGCTTAAGGACGCGGTTTCCGAAGCGATGCGTGAATGGACGAACCGGATTTCCGACACGCATTACTGCCTCGGCTCGGTTATGGGACCGCACCCGTTCCCGACGATTGTCCGTGACTTCCAGGCCGTCATTTCTAAAGAAATCAAAGAGCAGATGCTGGAAAAGGAAGGACGCCTGCCGGATGCGGTCATCGCGTGCGTGGGCGGAGGTTCCAATGCCATCGGCTCGTTCTATCATTTCATCAACGATCCGGATGTGAAGCTGATCGGCTGCGAAGCGGCCGGACGCGGCATTGATACATTTGAAACCGCTGCGACGATCTCGACCGGAAGGCTTGGCATTTTAC
>CADBTG010000113.1 GCA_902797475.1 uncultured Lachnospiraceae bacterium
AACAGAAAACGGTGTGACGGAATCGAAAGAAGCGGCTTCGTGTATTCCTTGATGCCCGGCAGAAGAAAGTCCTCCACATTCTGGCTGGTAAGGATCAGGAAACTGTCCCTCTTGCGGTTCCGCTTCATCATGTTCCGGACATACTCCACAACGACCGGGCTTGCGAGGAAGAGATAGAACTCGTCCAGCACTCCGACAGCGCAGCTCCCAGGTTTTCCGTAAGTGTGCTTTTCCCGCACCCGCCTTTCTGATTACAGATAGAAATAACCTTTGCCATGACTCTCCTTTCCACGATCTCAGCGTGAGACCGTACAACGCAAATAGGGATATCAGCTTTGTTGGCTAATATCCCTATAATGACCATCAATCGATGGTTTCCATATCAACTTTTATATCCGGATTCTTTGTGTTCCCATTCTCCACTTCCAGAGCGACAGAAACAGTGATTTTCTGAATCAACTCTTTTTCGCGTCGATTTTCATCAATTCTGTTGAATGTTAAAAACTCCACAAAGTGCGTAAATACCAGGATTGTCAGGTATTTGTGCGTTGTAATCCTACCACAGTCTCGACGTGCGGAGTCTGAGGAAAGAGATCAACGGCGCAGATTTTCTCCACACGGTAGCCGGCGTCCTGCAGGGCTTCGAGATCGTTTACGAGCGATGTGGGCTTGCAGGAAATGTATACCATCCCGTTCACTCCGTAATCGATGATTTTCTGAAGTGCCTTCGGAACCACGCCCTCGCGCGGCGGATCAAGCACGATGAAGTCGGGCTTTTCCTTAATTTCATCTAACTTCTTCAGCACGTCGCCGGCCAGAAATTCGCAATTGGAAAGGCCGTTTCGCTTCGCATTGTCTTTCGCGGCCTCGACCGCCTCGGCGATGATTTCGATGCCGATGACTTTCTTTGCAACCGGAGCCAGAATCTGCCCGATTGTCCCGGTGCCGCTGTACAAATCGAAAATCACCTTGTCCTTTGTCTCTCCGACCATATCCCGGACAACGCCGTACAGCACTTCCGCCCCCAAAGAATTGGTCTGGAAGAAGGAAAATGTGCTGATTTCAAATGTCAGCCCAAGAAGCTCTTCGGTTATGCGGTCCGCTCCGTATAAAATCTCGGTCCCGTCATTTCGAATGGCATCTGCAATGGAATCATTCTTCGTATGCAGGATTCCGACAATCTTTCCCTGCAGAGGAAGCGCGAGCAAATCTTCTGTAAGCCTTGTGAAATCGCATTCTACTTGTGTAGTATGTATCACATTTACCAAAATCTCGCCGCTCTTTTGCGCTCTTCGAACAAGCACATGCCGAAAGAACCCCGAACCGGTCGAGCGATGATAGAAATCAAGCCCTGACTGCAGCGCAAATTGCTCTGTCGCCTTCGCGATGAGGCGTACATCTTCATGCACGAGGGCGCAGTCCGTGCCGGAAACGATGTCGAACATGCTGTTTTTGCGGTGAAACCCTAAAAGCATCGGCCCGTCTTTAAAGGCATTGCCGAAGGCAAATTCCACTTTGTTCCGATAGGCATGGACAAGCGGGCTCCCCTGAATGGGTAGAAACTCGACGTCCTTGTTTCGGATGACCGGCGCCAGCAGCTTTTTGATGTGGTACTCCTTCATACTAAGCTGCTTTTCATAGGAAACGGTCTGCATAAAGCATCCGCCGCACTCCCCGAATGCCGGGCAGGCAGGCGCTTCCGTCTCGTCCGGGGAGGGCTTCAGAACCTCTTTCAGCTCTCCTTCGGCTTTCTCCGCACCGTTTCTCTTGAGGCGGAAGAGCACCTCCTGTCCTTTGAGGACACCTTTTACACTGACGGTTTTGTCTTCGATTTTGATTTTTCCTTTGTTTGGGAAGGACGTATCATATACGGTTCCCTGCAGGATATCTCCTTTTTTCATATCGTTCTCCGGAAACTGTTTTTATGGCTTTACTTTCGCTCTGTGAAGTGTTACAATGTGAATACAGAGCCGAAAGTAAAGGAGGCGTAATATGGGCAAAAACATTCATACCGATGAAGTTACCCGTTTTTTTGAAGCGGTATTAACATTAAAGACCGTAGACGAATGCTATGCATTCTTTGAGGATGTCTGCACGATCAACGAACTGCTTTCCATCTCCCAGCGCCTCGAGGTGGCGCATATGCTTACCGAGCATAAAACCTATCTGGACATTGCCGAGAAGACCGGCGCTTCGACCTCTACGATCAGCCGTGTCAACCGTTCGTTAGTGTACGGGAAGGACGGGTACAGCATAGCATTTTCCAGAATGAAGGACAAAAAGTAGCGATTAACATCGAACAAGGTTCCGCGAAGGAACCTTGTTTTTTTATTTTTTCTTTTTCTTTTCTTTCTTCTCGGCCTTCTTCTCTTCCCTGCCCGCCTTTGCAGGCTGCGTCGGATCCAGAAGATCGTCAATGATCTGCTCAATCATCTGCTTCTTCAGATATACGTCAAAGCTGAGCATCGAAATGAAACTGAAAATGGAAAGGAATTCCTGTTCCTTCTCTCCCTCTACGTCGGTGAAGATTCTCTTCGAACGGTCGAACTTCTTCATGACATCCTTGGAAAGATCCTTGCTGACCGTCGTTTCCATTTCGAAAATCTTACGGTAGATTTCCTCCAATCCAACCGATGCTTCTTCGCCGAAGAACATATCCTTCATGGGCCCGACAATGTGCTGCACATCGTTGATGCTCAAAAAGCTCTTCAGGTAATAGATAAATACAAGCAGGTACATATGGTCCTTGCTGTATTTCTTCTTCACCGGACTCGGAAGAAGGTTGCTCTTTGTATAGTTGTTAATCATGGTCTTCGTCAGAAGCTTGTCATCGTCATAACGCTTGGACTGCTCGAGATGCTCGTCCAAAAACTTCGTCACCTGATCCATGTACAAATCGATATTCGGGATATCATTCGGACCGATATAATTGGTTGCTTCGAGATTCTCTACAAGCTTGCGCAGGTAGTATTTCCATTGCGATTCCACGGCCAATCCCCTTTCCTGTGAAAGAATAATTATATTATATAGTACTGAAAACCACGTGTCAACAAAAACGAGGGGCATGTTGTGTTTTCGCGGGGTCATTTTATTGTTCTCTGTACCCCCGGCAAATCCGTTTCGGGGCACTTCCCTGTTGAACAATTCGGGAACTTATGGTACACTGAACATACATTCGATTTTGGAAAATACGAGGCACATCGTTTATGGATATCGATCGTTCTTTAAACCCCGAACAGCGCGAAGCTGTCATGCACCGTTACGGCCCTCTTCTGATCCTGGCCGGTGCGGGTTCAGGCAAGACGCGGGTCATCACGCACCGCATTGCTTACCTGATTCAGGAATACAATGTAAGCCCTTATAACATCCTTGCGATCACATTTACCAACAAGGCCGCCAAGGAGATGAAGGACAGGGTTGCACAGCTTGTCGATTACGGTGCGGACAACATCTGGGTCAGCACCTTTCATTCCGCATGCGTCAGAATGCTCCGCCGTTTCGGGCATGTTCTCGGCTACGCGGACAATTTCTCCATCTATGACACCGACGACCAGAAAAGCCTGATGAAAGCCGTGATCAAGGGCCGCAATCTCGATCCGAAGCGGTATCGCGAGAAGTATTTCCTGAGCCGCATCTCCATGGCCAAAAACGAGCTGATCGGGCCGGAATCCTACAAGTCCGCCTATCCGCGCTCTGCGGATGCGGAGCTCGTTGCGTCTGTGTATCGGGAGTATCAGGACCGGCTGAAGGCGAACAATGCCATGGATTTCGACGACCTTTTGATGAATACGGTTGTCATGTTCCGGGAGTCGGAGGAGGCGCTTACCTACTATCGAAACCGGTTCCGCTACATTCTTGTGGACGAATACCAGGACACCAACCGCGCGCAGTTCGAATTGGTGCGCCTGTTAGCACACTATGTAAACGACGACGGGGCAGCGGAATGCAATCTCTGCGTGGTCGGTGACGATGACCAGTCCATCTACGGATTCCGCGGTGCCGATATCCGCAACATTCTCGATTTTGAGAAGACCTATCCCGACGCCGTTGTCATCAAGCTTGAAGAAAACTACCGCTCCACGGAGACGATTCTGGACGCTGCCAATGAAATCATAAAGAACAACCCGCATGTCCGCGAGAAGAAGCTGTGGACCAAGATCGGAAGCGGCACGCCCATCACCTATACCGTATATCCGGACGACCTCGCGGAGGCGCGCGGCGTTGCCGAGGAAATTCGGGACCAGGTGGACGCCGGAAAGGCCGTATACGGCGATTTTGCGGTGTTATACCGTACGAATGCCCAGTCGCGTCCGTTTGAGGCGATTTTCGCGAATTTCAAGATTCCGTGCCGCATCATCGGCGCCGTTAACTTCTATCAGCGTAAAGAAGTAAAGGATATTCTCGCTTACCTGAAAACCATCGACAACGGTCTTGACGGCATTGCGACCCGCCGCATCCTGAATGTCCCGAGACGCGGCATCGGCGAGACAACGGCTGCTCACGTTCAGGAATATGCGGATCAAAACGGCATCGGCTTCTTCGAAGCGCTTCTCGATGCCCGGACAATCCCTTCCGTCAGCCGCGCGGCAGGTAAGATTGCCTCCTTCACGGAGCTGATCACAAGATATCGGATGCGCGCGTCGGAGGCCGGCTGCAGTCTGAAAAAGCTTGTCCGCGACCTTCTTGCGGATCTCGATTTTGAGGAAGAACTCCGCCGTGAGGATCCCGACAGTGCGGACGACCGCATCGGGAACATCAGCGAATTGATCAATGCCATCACATACTATGAGGAGAACTCCGGCGGAACGGCAACCTTAAGCAGTTACCTTGCGGATGTCTCCTTAATGACCGACGCCGACACGGAAGAAACCGAGGAGGACCATACGGTTCTGATGACGGTGCACAGTGCTAAAGGCCTTGAATTCAATCAGGTCTTTTTGGTCGGCATGGAGGAGAATCTCTTCCCGAGTTCCATGAGCATCGACGATGAACAGCTGCACGGCGTTGCCGAAGAGCGCCGCCTTTGCTATGTCGGCATCACAAGAGCCCGCCGTCACCTGTTCCTTTCAAGAGCCAGCCGCCGGATGCTTCGGGGTGAAAGCAACTTCAATCCGGAATCCCGCTTCATCGGAGAGCTGAAGAAGAATGCCAGACATCTTCTGACTGAGAAAAAGGTCAGCGATTCGGGCAGTCCCTTCGGCGGTCAGTCCTACCGGAGTTCCTATGACAGTCCTTTTGACTCCGGGTTCAAAAAGGGAAGCTTTTCCGGTTACGATTCCTCCTCAAGAAGGGGAAGTCTGTCAGATTTTTCATCGTCCTCCGACTGCTCGGATTTCGCGCCGTACAAGAATCCTGCAATCAGCGGAAAGCCGTATGAGAATCCTTACAAAAAAGCGGCCGTTCCCGCGCCGAAGAACTTCGGCAATGCTTCGGAGTCTTCTCTCGGCTTTACCGTCGGCGATCAGGTCAGCCACGAACGCTTCGGCATCGGCACGGTAACCAACATCGTGAAGGGCGGCCGGGACTTCGAAGTAACCGTTGATTTCCCGACCGGAACCAAAAAGATGCTCGCTGCGTTTGCAAAATTACGGAAAATCTGACATTCGCAAATTGTTCACGAAATCCCGCTTTCCATTTGTCGTATTCTATGCTATAATTCTGATAACGAAACGAAAAAGGAGGGGTTTTTATGAACAATTGTTGTAACTGTGATGAGAAGAAGGCCGGTTGCCCTTGGCAGGTAGCGCTTTGGATTCTTGCCGTTCTCGGTGTAATCGCCGGTATCATCGGAATTGCCTATACGGTATATCGTTTCTGCACTCCGGATTATTTGGATGATTTCGATCTGGACGATTTGGATGATGAAGATAAAGCTGAGGAAGCCGTAGAGGTACCTCTTACCGAGGAATAAGCTGTGTATGAAGAAGGGACTGCTGAGGCAGTCCCTTTTCCTGTTTTGGGATCATAACGGGCTGCCGGCGGGCAGTCCGAAAATAAAAAAGAGGGAGCACCGGGCTCCCTCTTTCGTTCGTTAATCAGTCAATTAAAGTCTTAAGATCGGTATATTCATATCCGTGCGCATCCGCTACATTCTTGTTCGTAAGCTTGCCGAGGTAGCAGTTTACGCCGCTTGTGATGGCAGGGGACTTACGGCAGGCAGCCTCAAGGCCGTCGGCTGCAATCTGAAGACCGTAACGAAGCGTCGCATTGGTCAGAGCAATCGTACTCGTTCTCGGAACCGCGCCGGGCATGTTGCCGACACAGTAATGAACAACACCCTCTTCGATGTAAACCGGATCGTCATGCGTCGTGACATGGCTGCTCTCGCCGCATCCGCCCTGGTCGATGGCAACGTCTACGAAAACGGCGCCGTTCTTCATCTCGGGGAGATATTTCTTCTTGAACAGCTTCGGCGTGGAAGCACCCGGAATCAGTACGGAACCGATGACAAGGTCTGCATCCTTAACAACGCGCTCGATGTTGCTGTCCGTCGAAACGAGTGTCTGAATATGTGCGCCGAACATGTTGTCAAGCTGCTCGAGGCGCTTCAGGTTAACGTCGAGAATCGTAACATTTGCCCCCATGCCGACTGCAATCTTGCAGGCATTCATGCCGACGGTGCCGCCGCCGAGAATCACAACGTTGGCCTTCGGAGTTCCGGGTACGCCGGCAAGAAGGATTCCCTCGCCGCCGAACTTCTTCTCAAGGTATTTCGCGCCTTCCTGAATCGAAAGACGACCGGCAATCTGGGACATCGGAGCAAGAAGCGGAAGCGAACGGTCAGCCTCCTGCAACGTCTCGTAAGCAACTGCCTTAACGTTACCCTTAAGGAGCGCATCGGTCTGCTCCTTATCTGCTGCCAGATGCAGATACGTATACAAAATCAGTCCGTCATGGAACAAGGCATACTCTTCTTCGAGAGGCTCTTTCACCTTAACCATCATATCCACGAGATTCCAGACATCCTTCGCATTGTCGATGAGAGATGCTCCGGCATCTACATATTCGTTGTCTGTAAAGCCCGAACCCACGCCGGCACCCTTCTCCATGTAAACATGGTGCCCTGCGGCAACATAGGCCTTCACGTTATCCGGTGTAAGACCTACACGGAATTCGTTGTTCTTGATTTCTTTCACGCAACCGATTTTCATACTTGCTGTCCGCCTTTCCGATATAGTTATTCACCGAGGCCGCTTCGCACTCCTTCGCAGTGACGCGTCGCCTCGCTTACTCTTCATTTTATCAAAAGAACAGGGGATTGACAAATGCTTTTTGTCTCCGAGACACATTTTTTTGAAAAATGTAACGGGCCGTCAAAAGACAGCCCGTTGGATAAAGAGAAGTGTATATCATAGGTCAGGAAAATCTCTGATTGAAGTCCTGGACCTTTGCCTGCCATTTGTCATGCATCATGACTTACTTCTGGTCGGACGCTTATCAAGCGTTACCCTAATGACCATCTCCTTGTACTCGCCCTTCTCGGCGCGGTAGATGACCAGCTCAACCTCCGTTCCGGCCTTCGTGTAGCTTAAGAACTCCTGCAAATCGGTCATTCCGTAAATGATGACCTTGTCCGCACGAACGATGATATCCGTGTTGCGGATGCCTGCCTTCTCAGCCGCAGAGCCCTTCGCAACAACGTTTACGTAAAGTCCCTTGGGGATATTGAAACGCTCGGCATAGTTATCGTCGATGTCGGTACCGCGCTCGATTCCGAGATAGCCTCTCTCGTCTTCTTTCAGTTCCTCGCGGTTGCTGAGCTCGCTGATCAGGCTCAGAATGTTGCTGATTGGAATGGCAAATCCCATGCCTTCCACTTTATAATCCTCGTACTTGGCGGTATTGATGCCGATGACCTCACCGTTCTTGTTGAGGAGTGCGCCGCCGCTGTTGCCCGGATTGATTGCCGCATCGGTCTGGATCAGCGTATGCGTCACTTTATCAATTGTAATCTGACGTTCCTTCGCACTGATATACCCGACGGTTACGGACTGGCCGTATCCCAGGGCGTTTCCTACCGCAATGGCAATCTCTCCGACCTTTAAGTTGTCGGAGTTGCCGAGTCTGGCGATTCGGATACTATCGGTCGTCTGCTCTGTCAAATCTTCAAACTTGACGGCGAGAACTGCCAGATCCGAAGAGGATGCGGAGCCCTTTACCACTGCGTCGGCGGTTGTTCCGTCTACGAACTGAACGGAGAGACGCTCTGCGCCGTCAACCACGTGATAGTTGGTGACGATCAGAACTTCTTTCTCATTCTGTCCGATGATGATTCCGGAACCGGACCCCGTGAGAACCTCGTCGGAGGAAGGAAAATCATAAAAAAAGTAATTGTAAGATTGCTTGCTGTAGTTATTGATTGCCACAACAGACGGCATCGTGCTCTCCGCAATCGCGGAAACGTCTACCGCACTGACGGCAGTCTCTGAAATGGCGGTCGCCGTGGAGACAACAATTCCGGACTTCGGCTTCTTCTCTTCGAGCTCGCTTACGCCGCCGTCCTCAGGCTGCTCCTCCACTGCTTTTTTGGATTCCATGCGCTTCTCGGCATAACGGATCCCGATGAAGACTCCTCCGGAAACAGCGCCGAACACAATGGCTGCCAAAACCAGCAGAACGAATTTTTTAAAGAAGGACGGTTTCTCCGGCTTCGGCTCCGGCGCCTGCTCATGCATCAGCCGGTAGATATACGGATCCACCATCATCGGATTGTTATTTCTTTCTTCGTCCATGACAAAGCCTCCTGAAACATCTTCACACATTATTCCCATCGAAGACACTTTCACTTTAGCCCACAATTATGTACTTTTTGTGATGAAAAAAAGATGACTTTCTGAATTACCCGGCTTTCCGGCGCATCGGGAGAAACTATACAGTTTTATCCATTGTTCCGACAATAATGAACATTGTTTCGGGAATTGTTTTCTGCTACCCTTTAGACAGATAACGAGAAAAGGAAAGAGCGAGGGACTCTTATATGAAGAGAGAACGGAAATACCCGAAATCACGCTTCGGCTGGCTTTGGGAGAACATGGAAGGAAAGCGTGTGCTTTTCATTATTGCGCTTTTCGGAACCGCACTTTATAACATTCTGCAAATTGTCGTTCCGCATTTTTCAAGACAGCTCGTCGACCTGTTCAATCAGGTTCAGCGCGGCGAACTGGTAATGTCCGAGAACGAAAGCACTTTCTACAAGTTGATCGCCCTGATGGTCGGCCTGACTCTGTTCCGTGTCGTCGTTGTATATCTCGACTGCATGGCCTATGAGCGTGTATCGCAAAGCGCACTCTACCGGATTCGTAACTTCCTGTACAACAAAATCCAGCGGCAGGACATGAAATTCTACAGCCAGTACCGTACCGGTGATCTGATGACGCGCGTGACCGGTGACCTGGATGCCGTCAGACATAACATTGCCTGGGTTATCCGCTGCATCGTGGAATCCATCACGCTGTTTCTTTCCGCTGCCGTTTACTTCTTCCTCATCAACGTCAAGCTGGCGCTTTGCATCGTCACGATCGCGCCCCTGATCTTCTTCATTGTGTTCCGCTTCCGGAAAATGGTAGCGCCGATGCATGCCAGTCTCCGTGAGCGTCTGGCGGGCATGAACACGGATGCGCAGGAGAACATCTCCGGCAACCGTGTCGTTCGTGCGTTCGCAAGAGAGGAATACGAGAAGGAACATTTCGACAAGACCAATCAGGCATACCGCGATACGAACATCAAAACCCAAAAGGTATGGCTGAAATTCTTCCCGTTTGTGGAGTGCATTGCCAACGCCCTTCCGGTCATCCTTCTGCTGGTCGGCGGCCTATTCATCATCAACGGCGAAATCAGCGTCGGCGACTATGTGGCATTTTCCCTTTTGATCTGGGCGATTGCGAACCCGATGCGCATGATGGGAAATATCATGAATGAATTCCAGCGCTTCGCTGCCGCTTCGAATAAGGTTATGGAAATCTACTATTCCGAGCCCGAAATCGTGGATCGTCCGGACGCTATTGCGCATCCCGAGCGGTTTGAAGGCCGTGTGGAGTTCGATCATGTAAGCTTTCAGTATGAAGACGGCAAGCTGCCGGTTTTGAAGGATATCACATTTGTCGCGGAGCCCGGCGAAACCGTTGCGATTATCGGTGAGACCGGCTGCGGCAAGACTTCGCTGATTCAGATGATCCCGCGCTTTTATGAGGCCAATTCCGGCCGCGTTCTCGTCGACGGTCTCGAGGTTGAAAAATACAAACTCACCGACCTTCGAAAGAACATCGGTTTGGCTACGCAGGACGTCCTTTTATACTCGGATTCCATCGAAGGAAACATTGCCTACGGTGACTCCTCCTTAA
>CADBTG010000114.1 GCA_902797475.1 uncultured Lachnospiraceae bacterium
CCCAGTACATCCTCGGCATCATGCCCGACTTCGACGGTCTGAAGGTTGATCCTTCGATTCCGGCCGAGTGGGACGGCTTCACCGCGACGAGAAAGTTCCGCGGCGCCGATTACAACATTACGGTTAAGAATCCGAATCACGTATGCAAGGGCGTTAAGTCCCTTACGGTTGACGGCAAGGCAGTAACCGGAAATGTCATCCCGGCATTTGCCTCCGGCACGCACGAAGTCATCGTAACCCTCGGTTAATGTAAGACAAAAGAAAGCCTCAGATGCGGTTTCCCGTATCTGAGGCTTTTTTGATTCATAGCATTTTATTTCTTTTTATAATAATACACTGCCGAGTACTGCTCGGAATAGCTGATGTGATTGTGTACCATGGTTCCGTCAGGCAGGATTGTCACGACGTTATAATAGCCGGGCCTGTTTCTGTCCTCGCCCCGCACGCACCATACCGGCATGTCCGACCACAGTCTTTCCGGAACCAGTTCCATCCGGTTCATCTGCGCTTTTCCGTTCTCCGTCCACTCGGCTTCGCCGTTCGGCTCGAAGATCCACTTGCCGCTGATGCCCTCTTCCTCTGCCTTCCATTCCCAGCCTTCCACTTCGCCGCCGGTCAGCGTCCATTCGCCGTTCAGCTGCTCGAGAATGTCTTCCGGAATTCCATAGAAGAACGGATGCTCGGAATAGCTGCTCACATACCCTGCGTAAAGCCAGTAATATGCGGAATCCGCGCGGTAAGAATAACCGTCCTCCGTATACACGAAGAGGTCGTAGCCTTTTTCATAATCGATGACATCAAAGCTGTCCGGCTGCCAATCCTTCAGGTTCATCTCAAAAACCTTTTGGGAACACTCGGCATCGTCCATGAACCAGGTTGTCACCGCTCCGTCCGGCGTGTCCATGGTTTGCTCCGTAAACGAGCCCGCGCGAAGCAGCGACGCCTCATTCAGCATGTAAAACTCGGATACGGAAACACCCATTCCCTGATAGTTCGACATCACGACATTTCCGTGCTTACGGTAGCGGCAGGAGCCGAAGGAACCGAAGGAACCAAGCTCCACAACCTTCTTTCCGTCATAGATGCACAGCGTCGCGGTATCGGCGTGGGAGCCTCCCTCGGCCCACCACAGCTCGGGTGTCTCGTCATGATTCAGATGGAAAATGCCATACCGAAAGCTCTTGATCTGCTCCTCGCTCATCTTCTCCGTCTTTTCGTCAAGATACTCGGCGAAAGCGAGCAGCGCCTTGTTCGGATAATCTTCCTTAATCTCGGTAATCTCCGGGAGAGGCTCCTTGGTCGGCGTCGGGGGTTCGGTCGGTGCCACGGTAGGCGTCGGTGTAGGCGTTCCGGTCGGCTCCTCCGTCGGCGTCGGCTCTTCCGTCAAAGTCGGCGTTTCGGTAACCTTTTGGGTCGGCGTTCCGCCGTTTCTTGTCTTGCCCTTTTTCGGAGCATCTTCCTCGTCATTCGTACATGCCGGCACCAACAGAATCATCAATGCCATTACCAAAAGCAAAGCAATACGTTTACGCATAAAGACTTCCTTTCCGAAGCCCGTCATTCGGGCTCCAGGCCTTCGCTTATATAATTACCGCTGGCGTTCCACAGCTGCCAGCCGGCTTCGTATCCCGCATCATAGGTCGCTTTAATCTGCGCCCGAAGCTCCGGTCCGCCGTAATCGATATGTCCCTTAACCCAGGTCGCCGTGAAGGACTGCAGCCAGGGCCTTACCTGTGCGCAGCGTCCCTTGGCCATGTTCACGGCAAGCACCTTCTTGGAGTCAAGCATGGCGTTATAAATCAGTCCGTAAGGGTCCGCATCCGGAATCGGAATGTTGTAATACCCTCTGCTGTAGTGGGAAGGATATACCATCGGACAAATGTAATCGAGATAGCTCGACATATCCGCATAGTTCTGTCCTACGGCCGCAGCATCGATCGTACTGCTCAATACTACGCCGAATACGTCAACGGAAACGAAAACGCCGAGAGGCTTCAGGTTCTCGCAGGCGTATTTCACGAAACCGGTAATCGCCGCTTCCTTGTTCTCGGTTGTCAGCTCCATGCCGTAATCCGCATCCTTAACCTTGGAGTCGGTCGAGAAACGGCAGTAGTCGAAGTTGACTTCGTCGAAGCCGAGCTTCGCGCAGACGCGGCCGACCTCAGTCAGATATTCCCATACCTCGTGGTTGTTCGGATTCATCCAGGTAAATCCGTTGCTGTCCTTTAACAAAGAGCCGTCCGGCATATGCACGCCGTAGCTTTCATTGCTTCGCACGCTTCGGATGTCACGGAAGCACACGACACGGGCAATCAGATAGACGTCCCGCTCCTTAAGTGCCTCCATCTTCCCCTTGAAGTTATCGATCAGGATTCTCTTGTTAGTCATGCTGTTCAACAGCTGGGAATCATTTTCCACGACGATGAAGCCGTCATCGTCCTTAATATCAATGACGATGGCATTTATCTCGGTCGTATCGATCAGGTTCAGCAGGGAATTCCATTTTCTGTTCAGGGCATCTGCGTTTGCGTAGATTCCCTTCACGACGCGGCGCTCCCGGTTATCCTCGAAGTCTTCCATCCACATATCGTCTTCCGAAAGACCTTCCTTATAACGGTCAAGATAGAGACCGTACGGGGAAACGCCGGACTGATCCTCAATCTGCACCGGAATCTCGGTCGGGGTAGGCGTGCCGTTTCTGGCCGCATACTCCGTCACGTTGCTTCCGACTGTCTTCTTATAAAAGACTCCGCCCATAACAACACAAAGAAGAAGCGCGAGAACCGCAAGCACAAGCTGCCTGCGGCGAAATGCCCTTCTTGTTCCGGATCGATAGCGTGTCGATGCTCTGTCTCCGTATCTGGATGCCGCCATTGTTTCTTCCTTTCCCGCAATTACAGCGGTCTCTTACTGCTCTTTTCTCATGCAGCAGTTCTTATACTTCTTTCCGCTTCCGCAGGGGCACGGGTCATTTCTTCCCGGCTTCTTGTCCCGGATGATCGTATGGGACTTCCGCTGCGTCAGGAACAGTTCCTTTCTCTTCTCAGGCGTCAGAATGGCATCCCATTCCGGCAGTTCGTAAAGCCAGTCCGCCTTCGCTTCGCACATATTGTAGTAAAGCTTCTCCGTGTCAAATCCGAGGCTGACTTCGGTGTCCTCGGTCATCTCCTCAATCGGATTCGGTGTGATCAGGCTGTCATTGATTCCGTCCAAAAATCCCGCGAAATGCTTCACGCTCATATTGTAACGCTCTGCAAGCTCCTTTACCGTACCCTTTACCACGGTCCCGGGATCCTTGAGAAGCTGCTCGTAAACGGCCTTCTCCTCTGCGAAATAGGCGCCCCAGTAAATCTGTCCTGCCTTCGTGTTCATGTCCTGCTTGTAGGCTTCGTCCCGCCATGTTTCAAGCAATGTGCTCATTCTTCCGTCTCCTTCCTGTCTTCAGACTCCCGGGCCTTCTTTTCGGCCTCCAGAAGCAGTTTGTTCGTTTCCTCTTCGTCCTTGTGGACGCGGTTATATACCGCAATCAGAAGCCATCCGAACGCGGCTGCTGCCACGAACAGAAAGACTCCCGTTATGAAAAGTCCTGAATCCGCGCCGCCGGTCACGGCACCGACAAATGTCATCACGATTGCCGCTGCCTCGATGATCAGCAGCAGTATCGCAACCGCTCTCGTAAACTTAGACGTCAGCATCTTTCTTTCCTCCCCTGATAAATGCAAGCCATTCCTTTATATGCTTCTCATAGCCCAGATCGCCGGGCTCGTAAAACGTTCTTCCCTTATATTCATCCGGCAGATACTGCTGCTTGCTGAAATGATTCGGGAACAGATGGGCGTATTCATACCCCTGCCCGCGGCCGAGCTCCGCCGCGCCCTTGTAGTGCGCATCCTGCAGATAAGGCGGTATGGCCGGAGTTTTCTCGCTTCGAACTGCTTCC
>CADBTG010000115.1 GCA_902797475.1 uncultured Lachnospiraceae bacterium
AACAGCATCTGCAGTTTGGAATTCTTAAATCCGGCACGAAGCTTGCGGAGTCTCTCCCACGGATCTTCCTTCAGGAAACGGAGGCAGGCGTCAAATGTGGCACCGCCCCAGCACTCTACGGAATGGTAGCCGACCTTGTCCATCTTCTCCACGATGGGAAGCATCAACTCGGTAGGCATTCTCGTGGCGATCAGAGACTGATGGGCGTCACGCAATATCGTTTCGGTAATCTTTACAGGCTTTGCTGTAATATCTGCCATAATCAATACCTCTTTCTGCGCTGCTTCATGTAACCCGGTGCCCTGTTGCAGCGCCTACACGGTCACCGGACAGAAGTCAGCTTATACTCCGAATACGGCCATGAATACACCGGCCGCAACTGCGGTACCGATAACGCCGGCAACGTTCGGTCCCATGGCATGCATGAGAAGGAAGTTGGACGGATCGGCTTCCGCGCCTACCTTTTGGGATACGCGGGCCGCCATGGGAACTGCGGAAACACCCGCGGATCCGATAAGCGGATTGATCTTACCGCCGGAAAGTTTGCACATCAGTTTGCCGAACAGAACGCCGCCTGCCGTACCGACTGCAAATGCAATCAGGCCGAGAGCAACGATCTTCAGCGTGTCAATCTTCAGGAAAGCTTCCGCACTCGTCGTAGCGCCAACGGAAGTACCGAGCATGATAACCACGATGTACATCATGGCGTTGCTGGCGGTCTCCTGCAGCTGACGGACAACACCGGACTCACGGAACAGGTTACCGAGCATCAGGCAGCCAATCAACGGAGCGGTATCCGGCAGAAGCGCAACAACAACGATCGTAACGATGACAGGGAACAGAATCTTCTCCAATTTGCTTACCGGACGAAGCTGTTCCATCTTAATCTTCCGCTCCTGCTCCGTCGTGAAAAGCTTCATGATCGGAGGCTGGATGATCGGAACGAGTGACATATAAGAGTATGCGGCAACCGCAATGGCTCCCATATATGCCGTCTGCCCGAGCTTACCGGCAAGGAAGATAGACGTAGGTCCGTCCGCGCCGCCGATGATGGAAATCGCGGCAGCAGCCTTGTCGCTGAACCCGAGGAAGATAGCGGAAAGATAAGCGAAGAAAATGCCAAGCTGGGCAGCTGCACCGAGAAGGAAGCTTCTCGGATTCGCAATCAGCGGACCGAAGTCGGTCATGGCGCCTACGCCCATGAAAATCAGGCAGGGAAGAATTGCCCATTCATCCAGCTGGAAGAAATAACGGAGAATTCCGCCCGCGCGCTTGCTCTGCTCGGTCTTCGTGCAATCCTTAACATCGAAATTCGAAAGCTGTCCCTCATGTAAATCATACTTCAGAACAGTTTGCTCTTTACAATAAAACTCGTAGGTCACGGTCTCCATGAAATACTTCTCGTTAAAGTATTCGAGTACCGCTTCCTGGCTCGTTGCATCCACGTCTTCGGGAAGCGTCAGAGTCTCCCCGTTATACTTATATGCAACGGTAATGTCTTTCTCATCGTAAACTGCGCCTTCACCCTGATAGAACTCCACGATTCCGTCGGCAACGCTTACAATCTGTACATCGTCCTTGTAGAACGTATAAATCTTGTCTACAGGCTCCGCCATGATGGACGGGTACAGGTTTACAAGCAGCATTCCGAAAGAAATCGGAACCAAAAGGAGAGGCTCATAATCCTTGGCAATTGCCAGGTACAGGAAGAACAAGGCGACGCCGATCATCAGCAGGTTGCCCCAGGAAAGAGAGGCAAATGCCGTGGCATGCAACAGGTTCCCCAATGTATCCAAAATATATTGCATTGTTTTACCTCCCGGTTAATATCATCTCTTCACGGCTTAAAATGCCGCAAAGAAGCACTCTTCTTTGAATCCTCTGATTAGTTCAAAGAAACAAGCAATTCACCGGGCTCAAAGCTCTGGCCTACGCTTACGTTAACGCTGGCAACGGTTCCGTCCTGAGGAGCCGTGATGTCATTTTCCATCTTCATAGCCTCAAATACGAGGAGAACGTCACCCTTCTTAACAGCAGCGCCTGCGGAGGTGTTAACCTTCAAAACCTTGCCGGGCATGGGAGCGGAAATCTTAACGCTGCCCGCTGCACCTGCAGCAGCCTTCGGAGCAGCCTGAGGGGCAGCCTTGGGAGCGGCCTTTGCTGCAGCCGGAGCACTAACGGCACCGCCGGCTTCTTCAACAACTACATCATAAACATTACCATTTACCGTGATAGTATAATTCTTCATTATATCCTCCTAATCAGGCGTTCTGCCATTTTGATTTATTGACTTTACGAATCGAGCGGACAACCAGGCTGTCCGGGGAAACCGCATTGCCCTGCGACGCTTCATACGCGCAGATGGCAGCCGCGATAACCGCAACCAGCTCCGTGTCATCGTCACCCTGTGCCGCGGGGGCAGCCTTTGCAACAGGTGCCTTCGGCGCGGGAGCCGGCTTACCGGAACGATTGACGAGCTTTAAAAGTGCGATGATGCAGCTGATCAGCACAAGCATCAGAAATACGATGCCGATGCCGAGAGCGGTATTCAGGCCTGCACGCTCCATCGTCTTTGCGGTAATGCAGAAAGTAAGCAAATCCATAATCCCTACCTCCGATTAAACCGTGCCGTGCTTCTTTGAGGGACGAAGCTCCTTCTTGGTGCTGAGCATTTCAAATGCATAGATAATCTGTGCGCGCATCTCGCTCGGATCGATGATGGCATCAACATAGCCTCTCTTAGCGGCGTTCTCAGCGCTGTTGTAATCTCTGCTGTACTCTGCAGCCTTCTCATTCAAAGCTTCTTCGGTATTAACCTCGCCTGCGAAAACAATCTGAGCGGCAAGCTTAGCATCCATCGTTCCGATTTCGGCACCCGTAAGGGCAAATTCCATGTCAGCGCCGAGGGACTTAGAGTTGAATGCTGCATAAGCCGTTCCGTAAGCCTTTCCGGTAACAACGTTGATCTTCGGAACCGTTGCTCCGGCAAATGCGAACGTCATCTTCGCTGCTTCCGTTGCAACTTCCTTTGCATCACATGCGCAGGCACTGTATCCGGTAACATTGGAGAGCGTCAGAACCGGAATGCCGAAAGCATCACAGTAGTTTACGAATGCCGAAGCCTTACGGCAGCCTGCCGCAGTCAGAACAGCATCGAATTTTTCTTTGTTCTTTCCGTCCTTAAGAGCGGTACGGTTTCCGATTGCGCCTACGGTGGCACCGTTCAGCTTAATGAAGCCGGTAACCATCTCCTTGGCGTAATCTGCTTTAATCTCAACAAACTCACCGTTGTCGGAAAGATTCGAAAGCGTCAGGGCCGGATCTGCGCAGTCATCCTCGAGGAACATGATCGGACGGTTCAAATCGTCGGTACACTCATCGACACACTCATCCTCGTTGTTCACGGGAAGAATGTTCACCATGTCACGGATCTTGTTGAGAACCGCAACCTCGTCCTCGCCCACATAATCAACAGCACCGGAGGCAGCCATGTAGGAAGCGGAAGCCGTATCAAGCTTTCCTTCGTTGTTGCCTGCGATAGCGTTCGGAGCCGTAACGAAAAGCTTTGCATCCTTCGACATGAGGACAAAGTCACTCATCTCGGCAAGAACCGCAAGACCGCCGCCGCACTCACCGAACACCGCCGTAATCTGCGGAATGACACCGGAGGCCATAGCCTCGGCTTTGTAAAGACGTCCGAAACTTGCAAGTGCATCGGATGCTTCCTGAAGACGGATTCCCGCGCAGTCGATCAAACCGATTACGGGAGCACCGGTCTTCATTGCAAGACGATAGAGATTGATAATCTTCTTCGCATGCATTTCGCCGATTGTTCCGGAAAGAGCAGAGGCATCCTGGCTGTATACATAAACCAGATTGTCATTGATCACGCCGTAACCGGTAACAATGCCGTCACCCGGAGCGCTCATCTGCTGCATGTTAAAATCGGTATTCCGCTTCGTTACAAGCGCACCGATCTCAACAAAACTGTTGTCGTCAAGCAAGGTGTAGATACGATCCTTTGCCGACAATTTTGCTGTACCACTCATGTTCAGCCCTCCATTTATATATTCGTAAAGAGCCCTTCCTGCCCGGAAAGACCCAACTTACACCAAATACCATTATACATATTACCCCGAAAAATGCAAATGGAAATATGCCGTTTTACCGTGTTTTACACAAAAAAATACCGAACTCTTAAAGAGTTCGGTACAAAACCCGTTCAAAGCCGGGATAAAGCTCAGTCAAAGCTTTCCTCCGCCTGTTCCTCACCGGAACCTTCCGCCTTCGGATACTCTGCTATAACACGGCGGACCGTGCCGTAAGGGAAGCCCTTACGAAGGAGCGAAGCGCACAGCTTTTCACGCTGTTTCTGCGTCAGTGCCGTTCCTTCGGCGACCTTCCGGTACGCAAGTCTGCGGACAGCAAACAGTTCCGGATCCTCATCCGGATCACAATCCTCCCCGCGAACCTCTGCGGCAAGCTTTCGGTCTTCAAGATAACGCGACAGGGCGTCCTCATACAGTTCGTCTGAGATTCCTTTCTCCGCAAGCTTCTGACGAATCTCGCGAAGGCTCTTCTTTCCGCCGAAGGAATAAAGATAATTGTATGCATAACGGCTGTCGTTCAGGTAGGGATACTGCTTCACATAATCCATGATATGCGAAATGACCGATTCCCCGTACCCGGCTTCCGAAAGGCGGTCATGAAGCTCCTTCTCCGTCCGGTCGGCTACACCGAGCAGATCCAGTGCTTTGCGCTTTCCTGCGGGCAGAATGCAGTTAAGAAGAATCTCTTCGGTCTTCTCTTCTTCTATATCCGCCCCGTCCGTGACATTGAAAAATGCCATGTCGCTGTTCTTCACCGGGCCGACCGTATCGCCGTCCAAAAAGAGAATCGATTTTGTCTTGCCCTTCGGCAAAAGCCGCACTGTCGCCATATCTTATGCCCTCATAAAGTCCGACACCCCGTTTCCAGAGTGTCGCGGATTCATATATAACCGGTTTTAGAAATCTTCGGGCTCTTCCTCGTCGTCGGTCAAAACGGCGTGGCTCTCACCGACATGAAGTGCCTTTCTGACCTTCTCGGCAATCTCCTCGGTAACATCGGGATTCTGCTACAGGTAAGCCTTTGCATTCTCACGGCCCTGGCCGATCTTCTCGCCTTCGTAAGCAAACCATGCGCCGCTCTTCTGAATGATGTCGCAGCTTACGGCCAGATCAAGCACATCGCCTTCCTTGGAAATGCCTTCGCCGAACATGATATCAAACTCGGCTTCCTTAAACGGCGGAGCCACCTTGTTCTTAACAACCTTAACACGAACGTGGTTACCGACAACCTCACCGTTCTGCTTCAGCGATTCCACGCGGCGAACGTCAAGACGGATCGAAGCAAAGAACTTCAATGCGCGTCCGCCGGTCGTCGTCTCGGGGTTACCGAACATCACGCCGATCTTCTCACGAAGCTGGTTGATGAAAATCACGATACAATTGTTCTTGCTGATGACCGGAGCCAGCTTGCGAAGTGCCTGGGACATCAGTCTGGCCTGCTGACCGACATGGGAGTCACCCATATCGCCCTCAATTTCGGCCTTCGGAACAAGTGCCGCAACGGAGTCCACAACAATGATGTCAACCGCACCGGAACGGACAAGCGTCTCGGCAATCTCCAGGGCCTGCTCTCCGTCATCCGGCTGGGAAATGTAAAGATTATCGATATCAACACCGATATTGGCTGCATAAACGGGATCCAGAGCATGCTCGGCATCGATGAAGCCGGCAATGCCGCCTCTCTTCTGCACCTCGGCAATGGCATGTAGTGCAACGGTCGTCTTACCGCTGGATTCCGGTCCGTAAATCTCAATCACACGGCCCTTCGGGAAACCGCCGACACCGAGTGCCGCATCAAGGCTTAAGGAGCCGCTTGTAACCGCCTCAACATTGAGGTTAGCCTCCGAATCACCGAGTTTCATGACGGAACCCTTACCGAATGCCTTCTCAATCTGCGCGAGTGCGGATTCCAATGCTTTCTTCTTGTTGTCTTCTGTAGCCATATCGTATTATCCTTTCTCAAAAGCGAACAAATGTTCTGTTTTTATATTATCCCCTTTCTCCTCTTTTGTCAACAGGAAAATGGAAACATTTCAAACTTTTTTGACCGTCTTTTATGATACTCTCCCAAGCCTCAGATTACTATCGGCAGAAGTCACATTTTCCGCGGAAAAGATACAGCAGAAAGCTGGGGCCGTCAATGTTGTTCTGCCGCTTTCCTCAGCGGAATGCACATGAAACCGCATCTGTTTTCGGCACTTTTGCCGAAACAAAAGCCGACGGACATTTCCGTCCGCCGGCTTTCAGTCATGCCTTGATGTTCGTATCATTTTCCTTTGATGATCCACTTCTGGACTCCGTCGGCGCCTTCACTGCAAAGAAGGGTCTGTTCCCCTTTCTTCGCCGTGACAAGACGGCCGCTTTCACACGGCGTCTGAATCGAATACGTGCCGTCCGGATTCTTCCGACGCTTCCAGCTTTGGGCATCGTCATAACCTGTATAAACCCAGATTCCGACCGTATTTCCCTCAGCATCCCATGCGTTTCCGAGGTCAATCCGCAGATTCGGATATTCCTTCGGCGAAAGGACATACCGGCCGCCGCCGAAATAACGGATGTTCCAAACGCTTTCACGGTCCGACAGCGTCAGTGGAATGTCGCCGGTCTGTCCGGTAAGGTAACCGCTGCCGTCAGCCGCCTGAATCGTGAACT
>CADBTG010000116.1 GCA_902797475.1 uncultured Lachnospiraceae bacterium
CTTCTCTTTTGCGAAAATAATATACAGTGTGTTTTGTGTTTGGAGCCATTGTTTTTCGGTGAAATCGAACCAACTGTAAATATATTTGTCATTGTCATTGGCCTTGTGCTGATCTTTAAAAACGAAATTACTTCGATTATCAACAGCGCCTTTGATTCGATTAAATCCGATTCCGGGGCAATACTCAGATGAGAACGCGGGTAAAAGCGTCTGTTACGGTCCTTTATTCCTTTGTGCTGTTTCTGATTATTTCCCTTGTGCTGGTGAGCGTGGAGTCCGCACGTCAACAGGCGGCGGTCTCCGTGCTCCAGGGCAATCTGTCGCTGGCACTGGATTCTCTGAGCGGGCAGTACTATGCGCCGCTGTTTGACGAATTCGGGATATACGGTCTTTACGAGCAGGACTTGGAACAGTCGCTTCTCGGTTATCTGGAAGGCGCGGCAGATCCGTCTGCCTGGGAGGCAGCCCCGAAAGGAACGGCTGGGTTCTCATTTGCCTGCACGGACATAAGCGTTTCCGTGGAGAACCGATATGCGCTCCCCGAAGCCGGCGGAGAGATGGTGAGGCGGCAGATGACAGAGGCGGGCGCGATATGCGGCGCGGAGGCGCTTACCGAAGAAATCCTTGAAGCGCTCGGAGTATTAAAAGAACAGGAAACCGGGCTGAAGCTTTTGGAGGAGAAGGCTGCCGTTGAAGAAAAGCTTTCCGCGATGGATGTTCTGATTCTGAAGCTGATGACGGCCTTGGACGGGGTTCCGACCGGTAAAACCGGACTGATCTGCGACGATGACGGGAAGTTTGAGCCTAAATATTCGTTTGCCAAGAAGCTCATGACGGAGGATCCCACCAAGCCGCTTTCGGGAATCGACTCTCTGGGCGTATATCTCTGCCTGGAACCGGCATATGTGAACATCATCAGCTATCTTGAAAAGGAGCGGGAATGGCGGCGCATGTCCGATGACCCGGAGGAAGGCCATCGGTATTTAAATCCGACGCACTCGGAGGCATACCTTTTTTACATAAGAGGAACACGAACCAAAACGGCGGAGTCCCTTCAACTGGTGCAGGATATTCGGGTCTGTCAGGAAGAAATTAAACCGATGCTCACCCGCTATCAGGAACTGATTGCCGAATACGGGGATTCCCTCGGCACGGAATGGAAGACGGCGCTTACCGATACGATTTCGGTCATGAAGGAATACGCCGGAGAAGTCCCCGGCTTCTATGATTTCGCGGCGATGGAAGCCCGGCTTTCGGAGAATCTTCAGATACTGGAACGGGCTGTCACCGCAATAGAAATCTATGTGGAAAATGAGAATCCGGACGAATGGGAGCAGCGGCTCACGGACGTTGAGGAGGCATTTGAAGGGTATTCTCTTGAAGGGCTGACGCTTCGGTATCAGGGAATGCGCCGCATAAAATCCGGTAAGGAATCGTTTTTTGATGCCGTGAAGACGCTTTTCGTTTCCGGGTTGACCTCCGGGATTCTGAATCAGGCCGGGCTCTCGGACAGGAAACTTACCGGATGGAATCTTCCGTCGCGGACGATTTACGCCGATGCGTTTGACCTGTTTGAGATAACCGAAACGGATACGGGGTCGGATTCGGGAGGGGTATCTCTGTGGAGAATCATTCGGGACCTCAAGCTGTCGCAGGTTTCCGAATTCCTTCGAAAATCCCTCGAAGACTTTTCCGAGAAGGCGCTACTTGTTTCCTATGTGAGAGGGAATTTCTCCACCTTTGTGAATCCGGCCGAGCAAGGCGTCCTCAGTTATCAGACGGAATACATCCTGTTCGGAAAGAATAAGGATGCCGACAATGTACGACGGGCGGCGCTCAGCATCCTCGGCGTGCGATTTCTGATGAACCTGGTCCATACACTGACGGATTCGGGGAAACGGGCACAGGCACTCGCAACGGCCACGGAAATCTTCGGCGCCGAGTTGCCTTTTCTGATTACAACCTGCCAATATGTGATACTGATCGCATGGGCGGTGCAAAATGCGAAACTCGAAGCGGCGGAGATTCTTCTCGGGAAGAAGGTTCCGTTTCTCGTGACGACGGGCTCTTTTCAGGTCGGATACGGGGAAATCTGTCTGATGGACAAGACGCTTCGGTTTCAAAGGGCGGAGGCCTATGAGGATGCCGACGGTGCGTCGCCGAAATATGACGGGTATCTGCTTCTGTTTCTGCTTCTTTCACGGGAACGGAACATCGTATACCGGTCAATGGATTTGATGCAGGAACACATTCGGACTTACTATGATCCGACCTTTTTGTTAATCGACTGTTACGGAGGAGTTTCCGTTTCGGTGCGGGCATCTCTTCCGGCAAAGTATTCTGCTGTCATGGTTCCGATGACAGACGGCGGCGGTAACCGCAGCCTCGAAGTCTTCGGTACTTTCTTATACTAGTTGTTCTCCCAATTGCGTAATCCCGAAGGACTGCCCCGGCTGTCGCGTATATTAAGCCGGGGCGGAGACCGCGGGATGGAAAAAAGTTGCGACAACCGCTTCGGTTCGGTTTATTTCAAAACTCTCTCCGGGGCTGTTCCGGAGCGGTTATCGGAGGTGATTTCATGCGAAGAAGAGGCTCGATGACGGTGGAAGCGGCATTTGTCGTGCCCCTGTCTTTTTTTGCGGTCCTGGTCTTTATGAATCTGTTCCTGTTCCTTGAGGTGCAGATGCGGGTTCAGACGGAGATTGCGGACATGAGCCGTGAGCTGATGTCGGTCGGAACGGTTCTTAAGGGAACGGATGACGGCGCGGAGGACGAAGGCGGATTGATTAACGCTGCGTCAATCCTCAGAAGCCTCGGGGCGGAAGGATACCTGCGTTTTCGAATGGACGAAAAAACAGGAAAATCTCCGTGGCTCTCGCACATAAAAAAGGGCGCGTCGGGGTTTTCGTTTGCCGGATCCTCACTGTACGAAAGAGGATCGGAAATCCGGATTCGCATCAGTTACTCCTATGTTTTTGATGACGGGCTGTTCGGAGTCGGAGCCATTCCGGTAACGCAACAGGTCGTGGCGAGAGGCTTTTCCGGCGTCGAAAGGACCCGGGACGGAGACCCGGACGACGATGAAGAGGACGAAGAGAATGTCGTCTTCGTTGCAGAGAGCGGAACGGTATACCACCGGCTTTCCGACTGCACCTACCTGAAGCCGCGGATTGAAAGAATCGGCACAGGGGAGGTCTCCGGACGAAGAAACGCGTCCGGGGCCAAATACTATGCCTGCGAAGTCTGCGGGGCTGCCGCAGCAGGGGAATCGGTTTACATCACGCTTCACGGGACCCGTTACCATACGACGATATCCTGCAGGGAACTGCTTCGCACGTTTACGGAAATGACTAAAGAAGAGGCCATTGCAAAAGGGTTGCATGCCTGCAGCAAATGCGGAGGGACAGAGCCATGAATCCCGGAATTCTGTATTGGTACATTCTTGGCGTAACGGTTGCGGGATGTGTTCCGGATATCCGGAGAAAGAGCATTCATGTCGTATTTTTCATCGTTGCGGCGGCGGGAATCCCGGTGCTTTCGTTTTGGGACAGAAGCGTTCCGATTGAGGCAAGGATTTTCGGAATCCTTGCGGGGCTTCTGTTTCTCGGGCTCAGTTTTCTGACGAAGGAGGCAATCGGCAGAGGCGATGCGCTGATGATCATTCTGACCGGTGCGGCAATCGGCTTTTCCGCAACGGCAGCCGTTTTGTGCCTGAGCTTTTTGCTGCTCTCGTTTATTTCTCTTGTGCTCGTAGTCGTTAAGAAGCTCGGGCGCAAGGCGAGGATTCCGTTCTTTCCGTTTC
>CADBTG010000117.1 GCA_902797475.1 uncultured Lachnospiraceae bacterium
AAAACAGGCCGTCAGCATCAGTATGGACGAGCCGGTTCCGATGGAGGAATTAACAAAAAAGCTCGTCACGCTCGGCTACCAGAAGCAGGCGCAGGTTGAGAATCCGGGCGAATTTGCCGTTCGCGGCGGCATTCTCGACGTGTTTCCGTTAACGGAAGAGACGCCTTACCGTATCGAATACTGGGGCGATGAAATCGATTCCGTAAGAAGCTTCGACATCAGCAGCCAGCGCTCGATTGAAACGGCGGATTCGCTGACTGTGTATCCGGCGATGGAATTGCTTCTGTCCGAAGAGGAGACGGCGGAAGGACTTCGCCGTCTGCAAAAGGAAGCCGACGCCACCGAGAAGAAATACATCAACGCCTTCAAAACGGAAGAGGCCGCAAGAGTCCGGCATTCCGTTGAAGAATTAAGGGATAACCTGACCTACTTAAAGAATGCGGCGAACCTGGATTCGTATATCACCTATTTCCGGAAGGAAACCGTGAGCTTTCTGTCGTATTTTCCAAAGGAGCAGAGCCTGTTCGTCATGGATGAGCCGACAAGAATCACGGCAAGCGCGGAGGCGACCGAAACGGAGTTTGCGGAGAGCATGACCGGAAGGCTTGAAAAAGGCTACATCCTGTCCGGGCAGACCGAGGCGATTCTCGATTTCCGGAAGATCATCGCGGAGTTTGCGAGCCGGAGGACCGTGCTTTTGACGACGCTTGCGGGACTTTCCTCGGAGTGGAATCCGAAGGAGCATTTCTCCGTGGCGGTGCGGCCGGTTGCTTCGTATAACCAGCATTTCGAGACGCTGGTGCATGACCTGACCAACTACCGTAAGAACGGCTATCGCATTCTTTTGGTATGCGGAAGCCATACAAGAGCGGCAAGGCTTGCGGAGAACCTTCGCGACAATGACCTGCCGGCCTTCTTCTCGGAGGACGAGGACCGGGTTGTTGCGCCGAGGGAGATTATGGTCGTGTACGGAAACCTCCATCAGGGCTATGAGTATCCGGACCTTCACTGGGTCGTGATCGATGAGAGCGACATCTTCGGAAGAACGAAGAAAAAGCATAAAAAGAGCCCGTATTCCGGCGCGAAGATCAATGCGCTTAACGAGCTTTCCGCCGGGGATTACGTGGTGCACGAGAATCACGGAATTGCCGTATACCGCGGAATTGAGCAGATTACGACGAACCGCGTCGTGAAGGATTATATCAAGCTTGAATACGGGGACGGCGGAATCCTTTATGTTCCTGCGACCGGGCTTGATGTCATCCAGAAGTATGCCGATTCGGACGCAGATAGAAAGCCGAAACTGAATAAGCTGAACGGCGCGGAATGGAAGACGACCAAGACGCGCGTTTATAAGGCCGTAAAGGATATCGCGCAGGAGCTGATCCGGCTGTATGCGGCAAGACAGGAGCAGCCCGGCTTTGCCTACAGCAAGGATACGGTCTGGCAGAAGGAATTCGAGGAGCTGTTCCCTTACGAGGAGACGGATGACCAGCTTCGCGCCATCGAGGAAACCAAGCGCGACATGGAGAGCACGAAGATCATGGACCGTCTGATCTGTGGCGATGTCGGCTTCGGAAAGACCGAAATTGCGCTTCGCGCGGCGTTCAAGGCAGTATCCGACGGAAAGCAGGTGGCTGTCCTGGTTCCGACGACAATCCTTGCGCAGCAGCACTTCAATACGTTCACGAACCGACTGAGAAACTTCCCCTTTTCCATCGACATGCTGAGCCGTTTCCGCTCACCTTCCGAGCAGAAGAAGACGCTTGAGCGCGTGAAGAAAGGGCTTGTGGACATCTTAATCGGCACGCACCGGATTCTCAGCAAGGACGTTTCTTTTAAGAATCTCGGCCTTTTGATTGTGGACGAGGAACAGCGCTTCGGCGTTACGCATAAAGAAAAGATTAAGCAGATGCGAAAGGATATCGACGCGCTGACGTTAACGGCGACGCCGATTCCGCGCACGCTTCACATGAGCCTGATCGGAATCCGGGACATGAGCATCCTTGAGGAGGCACCGAGCGACCGTGTGCCGATTCAGACCTTTGTCCTCGAGAAGAATGAGGAGATGATCCGCGAGGCAATCAACCGCGAGTTAAACCGCGGCGGCCAGGTATATTACGTCGTTCCGCGGGTAGCGGGAATCGAGGATGTCGTCGCGAAGCTTTCCGAGCTTTGCCCGGAGGCCAACGTGTCATTTGCCCACGGGCAGATGAGCGAGCGGACGCTCGAGGATGTCATGTTTGATTTCGTCAACGGCGACATCGACGTGCTTGTCTCGACAACGATCATCGAGACCGGCATGGACATCAGCAACGTCAATACGATCATCATCGATGAGGCGGAGCGGTTCGGGCTGTCGCAGCTTTATCAGTTGAGAGGCCGCGTCGGACGTTCGAACCGGACAGCATATGCCTTCATTCTGTACCGGAAGGACAAAATCCTTTCGGAGGTTGCGGAGAAGAGGCTTGCGGCAATCCGTGAGTATTCCGACCTCGGCTCCGGCATCAAGATTTCGATGCGCGACCTGGAAATCCGCGGCGCCGGCACACTGCTCGGGGCTTCACAAAGCGGACACATGGAAGCGGTAGGATATGATTTGTATTGCAAAATGCTGCAGGAAGCGGTACGCTCTATGAAGGGAGAGGAACCGGAGGAAGAATCCTTCGAGACCTTTGTCGATGCGGATCTGGATGCCTACATCCCCTCGAATTACATCCGCAACGAGATGCAGAAGCTTGACATGTATAAGCGCATCGCGGCGATTGAGAGCGAGGACGAGCTGTCGGATATGGCCGAAGAGCTTTGCGACCGGTTCGGCGACATGCCGGCCTGCGTCAATCTGCTGCTGCACGTGGCGCTTCTTAAGTCCTGCGCGCATGCCTGCTATGTGGAAAAGGCTACGATCCGCAAGGGATTCCTCGTCCTTTCCATGTACCCGAAAGCGAGACTCGATGTCGGGAGGATTCCGGAGTTTCTGCAGGCGTACGGAAGAAAGATTTCGATGCAGCCCGGCAAATGCCCCACATTTTCCTATATGATTTCGGAGACGGGCGATGCCCTGAAGACAGTGAAGGAATGCATTTCGGTGCTTAAGACGATGAAGCGTATTTTGACGGACGGAGGAAACTATGAAAACACTTAAAAAATCAATGGCAGTCTTGCTGTGCCTTATATTCGTGTTTTCGGCAGCAGGGTGTAAGAAGGGAGACAAAGGAAAAGGCGATCTTCCTTCGAGCGAAGGCTTCACCAAAGACGTCGTGATGCGAATCAACGGCCAGGATGTCAGCTATGCGGAAGCCAACATCTACCTTCTGAGCATGCGTGAGGAGGTCCAGACGCTTTACGGCGACGGCATTTGGGATTTCCGCTTCACAAGAGACGGCAGAACCTATGCCGAACTCATGAAGGACGAGCTTCTCGAAAGAATCATCTACATCAAGCTTGTCGGCATCAACAAAGGCGAGGTTACGCTCGGCGCCGACGACGTCCTCAACATAAACGATTATACGCAGAGCTTCCTAAACGGCATCACCGAGGAAACCGCGAAGCGTTACGGAATCACCGAGGAGCTGGTGCGCACCATCTATACGGACAACGTGCTTGCGAAGAAGGTTTACGAGGCCGTCACGCTTAACGTAGACGCGAAGCCGGACCCGAGAGAGACCCAGCGGAGCGATTTTATCTATCTTTTCAAGACCAAGGTTTACACGGACAACGAAGGCAATTCCATTCGTGTCAGCGGTGAAGCGCTCAGAGAGCTTCGCGAAGACATGAAGATCATTCTGGGAAACGCCATTGCCGCAAAGGATTTCTACACATACGCAAAGGAACAGACCGATGCGCCGAACGTGGAGTTGACGATCGGCCGCGATTCCTTCGACGAGGAGATCACCGACATGTTGTTTGCGCTTCCGGAAAAGTCCATCAGCAACATCGTGGAGACTTCGGACGGACTGTACATCTTCTACCGCGTGAAGACCGTTAACGAAGCAGAAACGCAGCGTGCGGAAGAGGAAGCCTACTCCAAGATCTGCAAGGAGAAATTCGAAGAGCTTTATGAGGGCTGGCGGAAGGACGCCAAAATTGAAATCAACGAAGCGCTTTGGGATGCGATGTAAAGGAGAATGTCACAGAGAATCAGGAAGACCCCGGACACTGACGTCCGGGGTCACATTTTTCTAAGGGTCGGTCACGCCTTCCGCTTTCTGTAGATCAGACAGAAGACCGTGTAAATAAACAGGAACAACAGAGCATATGCGAGCGAGGTGCCGGCAGCCGGAATCGTAAGCCGGGGCTGAGGGCGGTTGGTCCCGAAATGGATGAATTGGAAATAAAAGCACTCTGCGAGGAAGGTTCCGAAGAACAAAAAGAAGAATGCACTGAAGCAGAACCGAACGGCGGAACGGGATTTCTTTCGAAGAAAGCATCCAAAGCCGGCACAGACGGAAGCTATCCCGGGAATCGTCAGAATCATGTGCGTGAAGGGAACGTCGTCTCCCTCTGCAACGGCCGCCTCTTTAAAACCGAGAACCAGAAGAAGCACACCGAATGCCGCAAACACGGCGCAGAATACAATCGATAAAGTCTTTTTGCTCATGAAAAACCTCGCTTCATAATCTCATGGGAAGAATCAATACGTGTCCTCCGCATGGAAGGTATAGGC
>CADBTG010000118.1 GCA_902797475.1 uncultured Lachnospiraceae bacterium
CTGCCTTCGCGCGGATATTGCGAAGCATCCGCTCCCTGGCGCCTTCTGCCGGCTCAATCCGTTCAAGCGCTTCGCGAATGACATTCTCATTCTTCTCCTTCATCATACGCACCCCCTAGTTTTTCTCTGAGCTGATCCCGCGCCTCTTTGAGAAGGTTTCGGACGGTCGACGGGGATTTGCCGAACTGCTTCGCAATCTCCTCCGCCTTGTAGCCTCCGTAATAATACAAAACCACCACTGTTTTCAGCCGCTCGGGCAGTGCAAGAACCGCCTCGCGGACATCGCTGTAATCCTTCTGCTCGGGTGCCGCGATTTCCGGCGCCTCCTCCGCGTCAAGCGAGTCGTTCAGCCGAAAAGCGCTGCTTTTCAGTTTGTCCTTGCAGCGATTGCATGCTGCTACGCTGAGCCACTTGCGCTCGTGCTCGCTGTCCTTGAAGGTTATATTCGCGGACAGCACCTTCACGAAAACGTCCTCCGTGCAGTCCTCCGCATCGGCCTGATTGCCCATGTAGGAATAACACAGCCGGTAGACATACAGCCAGTTTCTCTCATAAAGCGCCTCGAAATCCGCATCCGTACGCAATGCTTGTTTCGACATACGCTGAACCTCCTTCTGCTTTTATAACGATTCAACCCGTAAAAACGTCCTATGAAAAATGCCACGGTTTTTGCCCGTGGCATTTGAAACGTTTCGTTTAGCGGTCCCATTTGTTGCAAAGCGCGTCAATCTGGTCGGCGAATTTGCCGAGATCCTTGTTCGCGCCGCCGCGGTTATGCTCAATGACGGCCATCAGCCTGCGGCCGGCCATGAGAAGCCGCTCAAATACGGCATTGACTCTTGCGGAAGCCTGCTTCTGCGTGCGCTCCGGAATCCTTTCGGTAATGCCGCGCTCCTCGCAAAGCACATGCCTTCCGAGCTCGTATGTGCCGCCGGAATACGGTGCTTCCGCATCCCAGCCGAATACCTCGCGGATTGTCTGCGCGAACAGGTCGGTCACCTCATCGGCCCCGTGGTTCACGAAAACCTTAATCGGCGGGTTATCCTTAAGTGCCGACAGCCAGCTTAAAAGAAGCGGTTCGTCCGAGTGTCCGCTGATGCCGTCCATCTGCATGATATGCGCTTTGACGGAGATGTCCTCGCCGAAAAGTCTGACCTCGTCCACACCGGAAAGCAGCGCGTTTCCGAGTGTGCCCTCCGCCTGGTATCCGACGAACAGAATCGTGCATTCCTCACGCCACAGGTTGTGTTTCAAATGGTGGCGGATTCGGCCGGCTTCACACATGCCGCTCGCGGAAAGGATGATCTTCGGCGTCGGGTCGGCGTTGATCCACTTGGAATCGTCGCTCGTGATCGATGTCCGAAGCCCGGGGAAACGAAGCGGATTGATGCCCGCTTTGATTAACGCCGCCGTCTCCTCGTCGCAATAGGACAAAACGTCGGTGCTGTAAATGTTCGTGGCTTCCACCGCAAGCGGACTGTCGATCCAAACCGGGAAATCGTCATGCCCGGTAATCATGTTCTTGTCCTTGATCTCGCGGATCAGATATAAAAGCTCCTGCGTTCTGCCGACGGCAAATGCCGGAATCACGACATTACCCCCGCGGTCGAAGGTCTCCTGAATGACCTGTGCCAGCTGCGCGAAATAGTCCTTTCTTTCCGCGTGCTTGCGCCCGCCGTACGTGGACTCGATAACCAGATAGTCCGTCGGCGTCGGCAGCTCATAGTTTCGAAGAAGCGGACGGTCCACATTGCCCAAATCACCGGAAAATGTGATCTTTCTCGTCTCGGCTCCCTCGGTCACCTTTATTTCAATGCTTGCGGAGCCGAGAAGATGCCCGGCATCCCGGAAACAGACGGTTACGCCGGGCAGAATCTCCCGCTCGGTATCATATTCCGTCTCATCCAAAAGCTCAATCGTCGCATTTGCGTCATTCGTCGTGTAAAGAGGTGTCACGACGTCTGCGCCGGCTCGCTTGTTCTTTCGGTTCTTCCATTCCGCTTCCTGCTCCTGAATGTGCGCGGAATCAAGAAGCATGATCCGGCACAGCCGTTTCGTCGCAACCGTCGTGTAAATCGGCCCCTTGAACCCTCTTGCCACCAAAACCGGAAGCTTTCCGGAGTGATCGATGTGCGCATGCGTCAGCAAAACGCAGTCAATCTCGCCCGGCGCCAGCGGAAAATCCACATTATCATACAGGTTGTTGCCCTGTTCCAAGCCGTAATCCACCAAAATCTTATAGCGGTCCGTCGTCAGAAGCGTCGCGGACCCGGTAACCTCATGTGCCGCACCCAGGAATGTAACCTTCAAGTAACAGCCCTCCTTTGTCATCGTCCTGATTCGATTATATCCCTTTTGGAGGAAAATGACAATAGCGCTCTCCTTCGTCAGCGAAACGGATTGACGAGTTTTTGCGGGAACGATATAATCAAATCAGAATCTGATGCGGAGCGATGAAATGACCGATTGTTACCGTTTTGCGGACATTACCGCGGAAATCACAACCGAGCATGACCTTTTCCACGAAATGAGCCGGGATTACCGCACTGACGGACCGGCCTTGCTTTCCGTGCGCACCGATGCGGCCGACATCGCCTTTGAGCGGGAGCGTTCGCCCGAGAATGCCAACGATGCTTATCTTGAGATGCTTGCCGTGCAGCGGAAACTCTCGGAAGCATTTCCCGCGTACGGCGCTTTTCTGTTTCACGCTTCCGCACTCTCGATGGACGGCGAAGGTTATCTGTTTGCGGCGCTTTCCGGCACCGGCAAATCCACGCACGCCGCGCTTTGGCGGCAGGTCTTCGGCGACCGCGTGACGATGCTCAATGACGACAAGCCTTTTCTTCGGATCGGGGACGACGTCACGGTTTACGGCTCTCCCTGGGATGGGAAGCACAGGCTCAGCACCAATGCCTCCGCCAAGGTTAAGGCAATCTGCCTTCTCGAGCGCTCAGTGGAAAATGCCATCGTTCCGATTTCCTTTGCGGAAGCTTTTCCGCTTTTATACCGCCAGGCTTATCGCCCGAAGGACCGGCAGGCGCTTTCCGATACGCTTGATCTTTTGAATCTTCTCGGCGAGAAGGTCCGCTTCTACCGGCTTTCCTGCAATATGGATCCCGAAGCCGCGAGGGTTGCTTACGGAGGGATGTGCCGTGAATGAACCGGAAAACTACTTCCCGAAACCGTTTCTGAGCGGAAGCGCGCTTAAGGTCATCGCGCTTTTGGCGATGTTTATTGACCATGCGGCCGTCTTTTTGGCGCCGTTTGTTCCGGCCTTCTTCTACCGTGAACTGTTCCCTCTCGGCGACCGTGCCATCACCGTTTATATCGTGCTGCGCCTGATCGGACGGATTTCTTTCCCGATCTTCGCCTTTTTGGTTGCAGAAGGCTGCCTTTACACGAAGAACCGGCTCCGCTATGCCGCTTCTTTGTTCGTCGCGGCAATTCTCAGTAAGCACGCATTTGCGCTTGTTCACCTGATGAGCCCGGGCGCAAAGGGAACCGCGAGGGCGCTGCTTCTTCCGAAGAAAGCGTTCACATTTGCCATATTTCAAGGGGCCGACTATGTTACGGAAAATGTGTTTTTTACCCTTTTCTTCGGCTGTCTCGGCATATGTTTATATGATCTTTTGAAGAAGAAACCGGTTTTTATGGCCTGCGCGATTGCCGCCGTCGGCCTGCTTGCCTGGGGCTTCCGCGCGGATTACGGACTGGCCGGATTTCTTGCTGTGATGCTGTTTTATCTTTTGCGCGAATACTATATTTTTGCGGCTGTCGCCGTATGCTGCATCCTCGGCGTAATTACGCTGCCGGCGTACGTGATCCTCATTTTCTACAACAAAAAGCGCGGGTTTGTGCGCGGGCCTGTTTTGAAATACCTGTTTTATGCCTTGTACCCGATTCACCTTTATGTGCTGTTCTGGCTGCAGTACCGCCTCCGTTAGGGAAAGGAAA
>CADBTG010000119.1 GCA_902797475.1 uncultured Lachnospiraceae bacterium
CTCAGGAAATTCCTTGTATAAGCATCCTCCGCGTTGGTCTCGTCCGTGACCCATTTCGCACCCCGCCTGCCAAGCTCCTTCGTAATCTCTTCTTTGGCAAATGCCATAAGAGGCCTCACCAAAACCACGCCCCGGTCCGCAAACGGTCTCGAGACGGCGGGAATTCCCGCAAGCCCGCGGATTCCGGTCCCGCGGCAGATGCGAAACAGCACTGTTTCCGCGTTGTCATCCCTGTGGTGCGCAAGCGCCACGGCACATGCGCCGGTTCTTGCCGCCTCTTCCTCGAACAGGCGGTAACGGACAAGGCGGCCGGCCTCTTCCGTCCCGATGGCATGGGTCTCGGCGATATCGGCGACGTCGACGCGTTCCGTCCGAAGCGGCACATGTAACGACTCGCAGAGCTCCTTACAAAACAAAGCATCCCTGTCGGCTGTCTCCCCGCGAAGTCCGTGGTGCACATGGAGTGCATAAAGCGGGAAACCGTGCTTTTCGGAAAGCTCCTTAAGGATCAGCAAAAGGCACACGGAATCTGCGCCGCCGGACAGCCCGACGACGATTCCGGCTCCCGAGAGAAGCCCCTTTTCAGCCAAAAAGCGTTCCACACGTTCCTTCATCACTGCCCTCCCGGCGGATTCGGAGCATTCGTAATGACCGGAAGCTCGGGCACCGGCTTAAAGATGATTTCGTCCTTATATACAAGCCCGAGCACTTCCCGGGCGATTTCTTCGATGTAACTTTTGGTCTCGATATAGGCGCGGTAGTCCGCAATCGTCTCGGTGCGGGCCTTTTCCTCGGAAATGAGGCGTTCCAGCCTTGCCTTTTCCGCGAGCTTCTTCTCGAGTTCCTCTTCTTCCTTTTTGCGGCAGTATACGAGTGAAAGGCTGACAAATCCCGCCAATAATACCATGATCAGGAAATAAATCAACCGCTTTCGCATTGTCCCGACACGGACCAGTCTTCCCTTACTCACTGTCTTTCCTCCACAAAGTCCCGCCGATTACAGGTAGCGGAACATCTCCTTTGCATCCTCTTTGCGCGTGGTCTCCACGATTTCGGTCACCTCGACCTTCACCTGTCTCTGGCCGAAGCCGATTTCGATGACGTCGCCTTTCTTCACCTCTAACGAGGCTTTGGCAGGCTTCCCGTTCACGCTGACCCGGCCCGCGTCGCAGGCTTCGTTCGCCACGGTGCGCCGCTTAATCAGTCTGGAAACCTTTAAATACTTATCAAGTCTCATCTCTCCTCCGACGGGCAATCCCGTTTCATAAAAAAATCAGGCTGTCCGGCGCAAGCCGAACAGCCTTCTATCGCAATCAAATGATTACTTCTTGTTTACAGCTGCCTTAAGGCCCTTGCCTGCCTTGAATTTAGGCTGCTTGGAAGCTGCAATCTTAATGGTCTTGCCGTTAAGCGGGTTACGACCGGTTCTTGCAGGTCTCTTGGAAACCTCAAAGGTACCGAAACCAACGAGAGCAACACTGTTACCAGCGGTAAGCTCGTCAACTACAACACTCTGAAATGCATCAACCATCTTCTTTGCTGCGTCCTTCGTAACGCCTGCCTTAGCAGCGATAGCAGCAACAAGTTCAGACTTATTCATGAATCATTCCTCCTAGATAAGTTTAGATTGGTAAAATCCCACGAAAAGCAAGTAATTCCGTGCATTCCGTTACTATTGTTATAAATGCTCACGAAAGGAATGTCAAGTAAAAAAGCCGATTTAAGGCCAAAAAAGCCCGTAAAACAAAGAAAAATCACATTTTCCGTTGAAAAATGTGACTTTTCCGTCTTTTTGTCTCCACTTTAGCGGCCTTCGGCCTTTTTCTTCTGGAAGCGTCCGACGAAGCGGGCAAGCGCTTTCTTCGAGAGGAAGCGCGAGAAGAAGAGTCCCGCGCGAACCGTGAAGCCGGGCACGATGACGCGCTTTCCCTTTTCCATCTGCTTCATCGCGTAGCTCACGCACTTTTCGGCGGAGATGCCGTTGTCCCACTGCGAGCCGCGCGCCACGGCCGTGAATTCGGTGTTCACCGGGCCGGGGCAGAGCGCCGCAACATAAACGTTTCTGCGCATGTCCTCAAGCTCCGCCGCAAGTCCCTGCGTGAAGCTCGCCACGTAAGCCTTCGTTGCATAATACGTATTCAGATACGGTCCCGCCGGAAGCAGTCCCGCGCTCGATGCGACATTGAGAATCGCGCCGCTGTTTCTTGCAATCATCTGCTCGAGGAAAATCTTGGTCAGAATGTGCACGGCGCGGATGTTGACATCAATCATGTTGAGCTCTTCCGCAAGATCAACCGCCGTTTCGGCTCCGAGAAGCCCGAATCCCGCGCAGTTAATCAGAATGTCAACCTTCTGATCCTTTGTAAGTTCCGCAATCCGGAGCACTTCCTTCTCCTCGGAAAGGTCCGCCGGAAGCACCTCGCAGGGCGTCCCGAGCTCTGCTGCCAAAGCATGCAGCCTGTCCGCGCGTCTCGCCACCAGAATCAGCTTGCAGCCCTTCTTCGAAAAGGCCCTGGCAAATTCCGTGCCGATGCCGGAGCTCGCTCCGGTAATCAAAACCATCTTATTGTTAAATGCCATAATATCCTTCTTTCTCCCCAATGCCGTGTTTCAAAACCCGGCCTGCCGGTCGCCGCCGAATGTTCCGGGCGGTGTCGTCATTTTCCACCGTTCCCGCTGTCATTTTGACTACGTCGGGCGTTGTGTCATTTTCTGTCGATCACGTCAAATTCGATTTTCTCGGGCGGGTTCATCAGCTGCTCGGGGCGGAGCAGAAGCGAACGGATCCGCCGGAATCCGAGCGCGTACAGATAGCCGTCGCAGGCACGCTCGTCCACGACAAACTGAAGCTTCATCCGAACGCCGCGTTTCATTTCCCCGCGTTCATCGAGCTCGCAGTAATTCTCCTTGCGGCCGATGGCGCCGAAGATGCTCAGCGTGCCGAATTCATATACGTGATGGTATACCGAGTCCATGCCGATGGAGCCCATGTTCGTGATGAAGAAGCTCGAATGGAAGGGGCTCACCTTATGCAGTGATTTCGGGAGGATTCCGTGCTTGTCGGTCTTCTTGATGAACCACATGGCAACCTTCAAAAGCCATGCCGGAATCATGCCGAGCGCGGTCTCCGCTTTGTCAAATTTTGTTTTGTTCGGGTC
>CADBTG010000120.1 GCA_902797475.1 uncultured Lachnospiraceae bacterium
CAACGACTTTAATGTTATCGCCCCAAAGCTGTTTGGCGAGATCCTCCATGCGCTTTTTGGAGAACTTCCTTCCGTCTTCAAACTTCAAACAGCCGTGCTCCTTCTCAAGCTCCTCCGTATAATCCTGCAACGCATATACGGTGAAATTACAGCGGCTTCTGAAGCGGTTCTTATCATAATTATAATGGTTCACAAGCGGAATGACGGTGCTCTCTCTGATGTACTTACGGTCTCCGTCTTTGACAAATTCCAGGTAAGCCATGCCCTCGAGCTCACAGTCGGCATTCTTGAAAATGGAGATGAAGTTGCCGAGTGAATAGTATACCGGCATCGTTCCGCCGTCCGGGCGCGTGATGAATTCCATCGGCTCGCAGATGTGCGGATGCGCACCGATTACGGCGTCCACACCGTATTCCGCGAAACGCTTCGCCCAATCCTTCTGATCGTCGATTACCGAAAGCTCATACTCCTTGCCCCAGTGCGGGAATACGACGACAAAATCGGCAAGCTGCTTCGCCTTTTCCACGTCCGATTTAACCCGCTTCGGCTCAAGGACATCCACCGAATAAGGTGCTTCCTTCAAAGCGGTCGTCAGATTAAGTCCGTATGTATAATTCAGAATTGCGATTTTGATTCCGTATTTCTCGACAACGGTAATCGTATTCTTCGATTCCTCGCTGTCATGGATTCCGGCCACTGCGACCTCCGGATGCTGCGTCTTCCAGTACTCGAGCGTCTTCTGAATGGCCTTATAGCCGTGGTCTGAGGAATGGTTCGTCGCGGATGTCACGATATTGAAGCCGATCTTCACAAATTCCTCGGACGCTTCGTACGGCGTGTTAAATGTGGGGTATCCGTGATAGGAGCCCCAGCGGTTCTTCTGGCCGATGAATTTCACCTCGGTATCGGAGGAATTATATCCGAAGTCTCCGCCGAGCGGTGTTTCCTGATTGATGACGGCAAAGTCCGCCATTCTGACATACGGTCTGATATTGTCATACCAGCCGGTGAAATCGAACTGTCCGTCACCGACCTTACCGTTCTTCTGGTCTCCGTCTTCGAGCATGTCCCAGTCGTAGAGATTGTCTCCGACCGCAATCATCGAAACGAAGTTCGGAGTCGGCGTCGGGGTCGGCGTCGAGGTTGGCGTAGGCGTCACTTCTTCAGTCGGGGTCGGCGCTTTGCTTACGCCGGGGTCGGCTGTAGGCACGGGCGTCGTCTTCGATTCTTTGGACGGATCCTTTTTGTTTTTGCTTAAGATGCCGATCAGTCCTGCAACAATGCCGGCAACCACAAGCACCAGAACGACCCATCTCAGAATCACTCTGATTTTCTGATTCCGTTTTTTCTTCGCCAGGTATTCCCGTCTTTTTCTTTCGTACTCAGCGTGATTCAAAGCTCTTCCTCCCTTTCGGAACCCTTTCGGTCATACTCTTTACCTTACCAAATTTTCGCGTTTCGGTCAATAGTCGGGGCCCGAAAACCGGGTTTATAAGCTCTTTTCGCCCCCGAAAAATGCATAAGTAATTAAAAACCTCAAAAAAAGTTGAAAAAACTCAAAATAAAGGATACCATTTTCCAAAACGTTATGTTAGAATATAAGAACACTCATGAAAACTCTCAGGAGGTATTGTAGCAATGACTTTTTCAGAATTGTTGGAGATGGCTACCGACATTAACTGTTCGGATATCCATATCACCGTCGGCACGTCCCTCGCTTTGAGAAGGTACGGGGAACTTCGCATACTTGAGCCGGCGCCCAGCGCACAGGAATCCAAAGAGATGATCTACTCCATCCTTGATGAGGATCAGAGAAGATTTGTCGACGCAGGAAACGACCTCGATGTCGGCGTTATGCTGCCGGACGGCCGTCGTATCCGTGCAAACATCTATCATCAGCGTAATAACCTGGCGGCCAGCATCCGTCTTCTGGAGCAGGCAATCCCGACGTTCGCCGAACTTGGTCTGCCGCTTGCCATCAAGGATATGGCGGAAACGCCTCGCGGCCTTGTTCTCGTAACCGGTCCTACCGGAAGCGGTAAGTCCACGACGCTTGCCTCCATGGTTGCATATATCAACAAGACCCGGTCCCGTCACATCATTACGATTGAGGACCCGATCGAGTATGTATATCCTTACAACAAGGCTATGATTCACCAGCGTGAAGTAGGCCGTGACGTTGATAACTTCTCGTCCGCTCTTCGTTCCGCTCTTCGTGAAGATCCCGATATCATCCTCGTAGGTGAGATGCGTGACTTCGAAACGATTCAGGCAGCCATCAGTGCAGCCGAGACCGGTCACCTCGTTCTTTCCACGCTGCATACGACTTCCGCAGCACAGACGATCGAGCGTATCATCGATGCATGTCCTCTTGAAGGCCGTGATCAGATCCGAAGCCAGTTCGCCAACGTTATCCGAGGCGTATTCACCCAGCAGCTTCTTCCCAGAAGCGACGGACAGGGCCGTGTGCTTGCTTCCGAGGTTATGATCGGAACGCCCGCCATCACCAACCTGATTCGTGAAAACAAGGCTCTGCAGATTCCTACCATGATGCAGGCAGGCCGCAGCGCCGGCATGCGTACGATGAACGAGGACCTTGCAAACCTGGTTCGTCACGATCTCGTTACGAAGGAAGAAGCCTTCAAGGTTTCTCCGGATGTAGCCGCTTTGAAGAAACTCCTTGCAGGAGCTTAATCCGACAGCAAAACGAAATCCCGGCAGATCATTCTGCCGGGATTTTTTTGCGGAAAATGCGACGTTGTCGCCTCTCTATTCAAGAATCGTGATTCTTCCGTCAACCTTCGCATCCAAGCCGTTGTTGGTTGCGAAATACTCTTCGATGATGTTGTTCACCGAGGTTGCCACAACTCTCGGTTTCATGTTGGTCTTAACCTCCTCGAGCGGCACGCCGAAGAACTCATCGAAATTGTTATAGTGATAAGCCTGTATTCCGAGTTTGATCCGCATATCATCGGTAATCTCTTCACCCTTAAACGTAAACGTTTCTATCGTGTGTGTCGACTTACGATACGTTACGCGAAGAGCGCTCGAGATCTGATAGAACTCTGTCTCGCCGACCCACGCCTCATCACGGAAAAGGTGCTGAAAAATCCGACGGATCTGCGCACCGGTTACCTCAACCATATACAGGTTATCGTCGAACGGCGTGTTCTCCACCATATCCTGATACTCGATGACCGGTCCGAGTTCCTTCTTCCGGATGCTGCCCGAACCGAACAGCATGACATCATAACTTGCTTCCCATGCCATCAGATCGGCATAGAGGTTGCCCATCTCAGTCTCCTGCTCTCTTGACGGATGTGTCAGCTTTCTGGCCCATCTCGTAACGACGCGCTTATACTTGCGGTCGGTCTCGGTGCGGTAGCTGTCAACCAGCTCCTCCATGATCGGATCCCGCGGCGCGGTGTCCTCATTTACC
>CADBTG010000121.1 GCA_902797475.1 uncultured Lachnospiraceae bacterium
ATGTACATCGTCGGCTGGGTCATCAGCTTTGTCAGTCCGGATTTCTATAAAAACTGGCTGATGCTTGATATTGACAAAGTCCTGCAGGGGCAGGTCTGGAGATTCTTCACGTTCGTGATTCAGCCTGTCGAGAGAGGAACACAGGACGCGGGCTACATCATATTTACGATTATTTCCTTATACCTGTACTATTTCGTCGGAACGATGCTCGAGAGACTATGGGGCAGCTTCCGGTTTAATGTGTACTTTTTCTCGGGAATCTTCTTCAACATCCTTGCGGTTGTGTGTCTCTATATCGGACACTATCTGTATTTCGGGCACGGATATTCGTATATGATTTCCCTTGAGTACATCAATCTGTCACTTTTCCTTGCGTTTGCGACGGAGTTTCAGGAAATCAGTGTTCTGCTGTTCTTTGTTCTGCCAATCAAGGTGAAATACCTCGGCATCGCGCTGGCCGTGATGGAGGTGTTCGGTATAGTTGCGACGCTGTCGGTTGACACGTACACCGGAATCTGCATGGGCGTGGCATTTGTCGTCGCGATGCTGAACTTCATTCTGTTCTTCTTCAGTACGAAGAGCTATCGGAGCCTGCCGAACCCGGCGCGCTTAAAACGGCGGGTTGAGTATGCAGGCGCGGTGAAGCGCGGCGAGCGGGAAGCCCGCGTTGAGGGAACGCATCAGGGAAAGACGGTTCTGACGAGGCACCGCTGCGTGGTGTGCGGAAGAACGGAGCTTGACGACCCCGAGCTGGAATTCCGCTTCTGTTCCAAATGCGAGGGCAATTACGAATACTGTATGGATCACCTCTATACGCATGTGCATGTAGTCAGAGAGCCGAAATCCGACAGTGAAAAGGAAGAAAAGAATGAAGACTGAGAAAAATGCCATAGGGCAGTTACAAAAAGCCTATGATTCCCTTGCCTGGATGAACCTGACGGCGCACCTGTATGATCTGACGGAAGGAGTCCGGGACGGCAGATACGGCATGGACGGTAACCTGCTTGATAAGGATACCGATGACTGCTACGGGCAGCTGCTTGGTCATATCAGGGATTACGCGGAGGCCGGTGAGAACGCGAGAGAACGCATTCTTAAGGCACTGCCGAAGCTTCGTGAGCATGTGACGGAGCGCGCCGAGCAGGTGCAGGTTTTCAGCGACGCCCTGATGATTTACGAATATCTGTTTAACCGTGCGGAGTATTCGTTCCGCACCTATGATAAGCCTTTTGATAACGAGGAAGAGGCAAAGGAGATTCTTCGCGCCGTATTCCGCTCGGAAGACTCGGCGGAGACCAATCTGAGAATTCAGATCATGCTTTCGCAGCTGCCGGTCCGCCTTACGAAATCCCGTTTCTTCGATCTGGTCCGCGGGGCATTTTCCATCTACGGAAATTCCGATACCGAAGCGCTTTCGGGGTTCCGGTACCGCATCGTTTCCGCCGCGGCTCTTCTGAAGCAGTCGGACGACAGGGCTTTTTCGGAATACCGCCGGCTTACGGAGCGCCTCAGCGAAGTGTCGTTTGACGATCTGACCGAGGACGAATGCAACGAGTGGGAAGATTGCGTTTCGGATGCCGCCGATTCCCTGAAGACTTCGACGGATTATCTGTCCGGACTTCAGGACTGCATCAACGCTTTTTATACGGTTGTCCTTTTGGATGCCGGTTACGAAGACGCCGAGACTAAAGGATATATGCTTCCCGCCACGGGTGCGGTGGCCGATTTCGGATTTGCCCTTCTTGCAGGACGCAATGAAGCGCTCGCAGAAGGAAGCCTCGGCCCGGCATTTGCCTATATGGAAGGTAAGCTTGAGCCGCTTTCGGAGCGCGTTCTTAAGGATGAGGCAAAGATTGACGCCTATTGCGAGAACGATCCCGAATTCAAGAACAGCGAAGAAGGAAAGACCGTTCTTCTTGCCAAACGGCTGATGTCCACATCATCCTTTGCGCCGCTTTCGGAACAGGAGACGGTAATGGTCGACGAAGGGGTTTTGAACCGCGAGACCGATGAGGTGATTACGCTTCTTGAGGAGAGCCTTAAGGGGCGCTCCAAGACATATAACCGCGCTGTCATGGCAGCAGTGCTGAAGGAACTGCCGGTATTCTTCAATTCCCATACGGAGGTCATGAATTACGTGCTGCACTCCCTGAAGAACTGCAGCGCCGAGTGGGAGAAGCGCGGCGCCGTGGAAATGTTCCGCAGAATGCTTGAGGGAGCAGAACAGGAATGATCTTTTGAGGAGGTCTTTTATGATTGTCATCAATAAGAACCTGATTATTCCCGCCGATCAGGAGGAGAACAGAAAGAAGCTGACCGCTGCGGTTAACAAGCGGAAGACTTCCGACCGGACGCTGTTTTGCGTAATTCTTCCGACGACGGACGGAGGAATTCTCGAGGTGATTCCGGCATTTGCCCTTCGCCTTGAGGCTAAGGATCACGATATCACGGTTGTCGGTGTCTGCGAGGGCCGGAAGAATGCGCTGGCTTTGGTGGAGCAGATGATCGGAGAGGTTTACGAAAAGACCGGAGGATTTGACGCCAAGTCTTATTATTTGCAGTAATCGGGTGCCGGTAATCGGAACACGGAAGGGAGGAACGAATGCATATCGTTATTCTGGTATTGAAAATCATCGGAATCGTGCTGCTTTGCATTCTCGGGTTAGTCCTGCTGATTCTGGCCGCCCTTTTGTTCGTCCCGTTCCGCTACGAAATGGATATTTCCGGAGACCTGCAGGAGAAGGCATTAAACGGAAAAGCTTACGTGCGATGGCTTTTACGGATTGTATCGTTTAAAACCGACATATTATCCCCGAAGGACATCCGGTATAC
>CADBTG010000122.1 GCA_902797475.1 uncultured Lachnospiraceae bacterium
CGACAGCATCAATCTGCTCAAGCCGGCAAGAACAGACCGCTTCACCGGGTATCGCTACTATGACAGCGAGCAGGCACTGGACTATGTCAAAATCAAGACGCTTCAGGAAGCCCTGTTCTCAATCGAGGAGATCAAGGAACTGCTGAAGAAGGACGACGATGCGATAGCCAAAGCCATCGACGGAAAGATTGCGGAGCAGACAGAAAAGCTGGAAACACTGGTCCGAATTCGTCAGTCATATCGAAAAGAGTATATGAAGATGCAGGAAGTAATTCAAAAAACGAAGGACAAGATCAACGAGAGCGTCGGCCGATACGACGCAACGAAAGAGTACGGAATCTCGGAGGAATGCTACCGGGCAATCATTGAAGAAATGAACGAGCAGTACGAACAGGCCATTGCGAACAGCAAGGCTTTCGAGGGTCCGGATATCAGTGAGGAAGAGTTTAAAAAGACCGGCTTTGAGGTCAGAAACGGCGCAGCCGACAACCCGCTTGAGGACGTGAATAATACCATTATCGCCGAGCAGAGCGGCTGGAAATACACGGAAGAGGTTCTGAAGAATCTTCCGCCTTTGGACGGCGATTGCACGCTTTATTTTGAATTGGACGATGAAAAATGGAACTACAATGATTTCTGCATTGTCGTGATTAAAATCGTTCAGAGCCGAAACCAAGGGAAGAATTTCAGGCTTTCCTGCACCCGAAACCGAAGCACTGACGGTGTAAACCGGTTCTGGCTTTTGAAAAAATAAGACTGAGGCTATTGATCGGCGATGGCAAGGAGAGTCTTCGCCTTTCCCAACCGGTATCCGGGATAATGAACCTTGAACTTTTTCTCTTTTGAGATGGCGTCGGTATAATAGCGAAGCCCAAGCTCAAAGCAAATCTTCCGAAAGGCAGACTGAATCTCATCGGAAGTGAGACTGTTATTGATGCTGCTGTATCCGTCAATCAGGATGGCAGCAGCATCGCGGTCATACACGCCGTTTCGAAGGCAGCAGGAGCGGATGCAGTCGGCGACATCTTCCGCAGGCAGACCGGGCATTACGGTGTCATAGTCTAAAAATCCGACGACCTGTCCGTTTCGGAACAGGATGTTGTCAAGCTTCGCATCCCCGTGGACAATGGAAGAAACCGCGGAAGCGGGTTTAACAAACTCGTCGATTCGCCTTTCGATGATTTCTTCGGTAACGGAATCCCGTTCCAAAGCCGACAGGTTATCGCCTGCCAAAAGCTCTTTGAATTCGGCATAATAATGGCTCAGATCATGAAGAACCGGATAGACGGCCTTCGGGGTACCGTTCAGGTTATTAAGAATGGCATGCATCTTCGCGATTCCCTGTCCGCATGCGAAGAGAGCTTCTGAAGAAAGTGGAGCAGACAGCGTATCGCCGTCGATATAAGGATACATGCGCCAGTGGAAACCTTCACCGTCGGTATGGTATTTGTCATTGTCATGGGCATTAAGGAAGGTCGGGAAGAGCCAGCCGGCATTAAGGCAGGCTTCCGAGTAGAGACGGTAGTTGTGAGAGAGCTTTTCCACGTCCATCTGCGGGCGAATGCGCTGCAGAACATATTGCGACCGGTCCGTTTTCACAAGAAGGGTATCGTTAATATGCCCGTTACCAAGCGGCAAAGAGGACAGAATCCGATCCGAAATGAATTGACGGCAGACGGCTGTAATATCCATGTCAGGACCCTCCCGGGAATGTAAAAGCTCTTCAGAAAAGAATAGCACGGATGTGGAGATTTGGCAACCGGAAGGCGGTTTGGCTTCCCATGAAAAATAATGCTTGACAGTTACCGCACGGCTTGTTATAATCACCTCAATTTGAGACAATTGCATACCGAAACCGTTGAAGCGGAGATAACGGCAATGATGCCTTTACAGAGAGCCTGCGAGGATGAGAATCAGGCAAGAAACACTTTGTCAAATGGACCGCGGAGGGCGCAGTCAAACGGGTTGACCCCCGGAGTATTCTGCGACGTGAGGCAGGCGTAACAGGCCGGAGATATGATGGTATCTCGCAGAGAGCGCAGTCAGACTGCGAATCAAGGTGGCACCGCGAATAGATTCGATTCATTCGTCCTTGACAGAAATACATTCTGTCAAGGACTTTCTTATTTTCAGGAGGAATTTATGAGAATTTATCCCACCCTCGAAGAAGTGCAGCAGCTTGCCGCCACCGGAAAATACGACGTCATCCCGGTGAGCGGAGAAATTCTTTCCGACTTTATCACGCCGATTGAGGCGCTTCGGATTCTGAAGAACATTTCGAAGCACACGTTCATGCTCGAATCGGCGCAGGCCGATGAAACCTGGGGCCGATACACCTTCCTCGGATTTGACCCGATTTCGGCGATCACCTGTGTCGGCGGCAGCGTGAACGGCGTTTTGGAAGCCGGCAAAGTGAAGTACGTCACCGGCAATCCGAACGATTACTTAAGAGAAGTGCTGTCGCACTATCGAAGCCCCAGATTCCCGAATCTGCCGCCCTTCACCGGCGGGCTGATGGGATACTTCGCATATGACTATTTCGGCTACAGCGAGCCAAGCATCCGTAAGGCCGTTACCGACACGGAGCAGTTCCGGGATGTCGACCTGATGCTTTTCGATAAAATCATCACATTTGACAACATCCGGCAGAAAATCATCCTGATCGCCAACATGCAGACGGACGACCCCGAAACCAATTACAAAAAGGCCGTATGGGACATCAAACAGCTCGAGCAGCTTCTCCGAACCGGAGAGAAGAAGCAGGAGCCGGCCGGAAGGCTTCTCGGCGAGGTTACGCCGCTGTTCACGAAGGAACAGTATTGTGAGATGGTGGAAAAGGCGAAGCATCACATTCACGAAGGCGACATCTTCCAGATTGTTCTTTCGAACCGCCTCTCGGCACCGTTTGAGGGAAGTCTTTTGAACACCTACCGGATGCTTCGGACCATCAATCCGTCCCCGTATATGTTTTATTTTTCAGGGACCGATGTCGAAGTGGCCGGCGCTTCTCCGGAGACGCTTGTCAAGCTTGAGGACGGCGTGCTTCACACCTTCCCGCTTGCGGGCACGAGGCCCCGCGGAAAGACCGAGGAAGAGGACATCGCGCTGGAGCGGGAACTGCTTGCCGACGAGAAGGAACTGGCGGAGCACAACATGCTTGTGGACCTCGGCCGGAACGACCTCGGAAGAATCAGTAAGTTCGGAACCGTAGAGGTTGAAAAACTCCGCTCGATTGAGCGTTTCTCACATGTGATGCACATCGGTTCGACCGTAAGAGGCGAGATCAAGGAAGACTGTGACGCACTTGACGCCATTGCCTCGGTGCTGCCGGCGGGAACGCTTTCCGGAGCCCCGAAGATTCGCGCCTGCGAGCTGATAGCGGAGCTTGAAAACAATAAGCGTGGAATTTACGGCGGCGCAATCGGATACATCGATTTTACCGGCAACATGGATACCTGCATCGCCATCCGGCTCGCTTATAAGAAGAACGGTCGCGTATTTGTCAGAAGCGGCGCCGGAATCGTTTCAGATTCCGTGCCCGAGAAAGAATATGAGGAATGCCTGAACAAGGCGAAGGCATCTCTCAGAGCTTTGGAGCTCGGAGAGGAGATTGACAAATGATACTGCTGATTGACAACTACGACAGCTTTTCCTACAACCTGTACCAGTATGTGGGAGAAATCAATCCGGATATCCGCGTCATCCGTAACGATGAAATGACTGTTGAACAGATTCGGGAACTGAAGCCCTCGCACATCATTCTGTCACCGGGACCCGGTCGGCCGGAGGACGCCGGCATCATCATTGAGGCGGCACGTGAGCTCGGTCCCGACATTCCGATTCTCGGTGTGTGCCTCGGGCATCAGGCAATCTGCGCGGCATTCGGCGCAACCGTAACTTACGCGAAGCAGCTGATGCACGGCAAACAGTCGGTTGCAAAGCTTGATACGGAGTGCCCGCTGTTTCAGGGTTGCCCCGAAAAGACTCCGGTTGCCAGATACCATTCCCTGGCGGCGGATCCCGACACGATTCCCGAAGAACTTATGGTCACGGCAGTTACCGAGGACGGCGAAGTGATGGCCGTAAAGCATCGCGACTATCCGATTTACGGCGTACAGTTCCATCCCGAATCCATTCTGAC
>CADBTG010000123.1 GCA_902797475.1 uncultured Lachnospiraceae bacterium
AAAGCGCAAGTTCCGGAAGCGAACCGCCGGCGGCAATGATTTTCACGCCTGCAAACTGGCCGGCGCTCGTCAGATTTGCCATCGAAATCAGCAGCGTCTCCCACCATAAAAGACCGCTTAAAGATCCCATGATGCCGAAGGTAAAGGAGACGAAAAAATAGCCGAGGGCTATCGGAATTCCGTTCCGAAAGCCCTCCGAATAATCGTTTCGGTATTTCATCAGAGCAGCTGCACGCCTCGCTCTTCCGCATATTTGCGCACCTCATCCGGCCAAACGGATGACTGCACCTCTCCGATGTGAATCTTTCTGAGATAGAACATGCAGATGCGCGACTGTCCGATGCCGCCGCCGATCGTGTAAGGCAGTTCCCGATTCAGAAGAGCCTTTTGGAACGGAAGGTTGATCCGCTCCTCGCAGCCGGCTTTCTTCAGCTGGGAAAGAAGCGAATCTTCATCCACACGGATGCCCATGCTGGAAAGCTCGAGCGGGATGTCGAGCTCCGGATAGTAAACGATGATATCACCGTTCAGCTCCCAGTCATCATAGTCCGGCGCACGGCCGTCATGCTTTTCACCGTTCGTAAGAAGGTCGCCGATCTTCATCAGGAAGATGGCACCGTATTCCTTAACCGCAAGAAACTCGCGTTCCTTCGGCGTTTTATCGGGATAGATGTCCAAAAGCTCCTGCGAAGTGATGAACGTGATCTCCTCGGGGAGAATGCAATGCACGTAATCATACTGGTTCGCAACGTACTTCTCCGTCACGCGGAGCGCTTCGTATACGGCCTTGACAACCGTGCGGAGCGTCTTTTCGTTACGGTCCTTCTTCTCGATGATCTTCTCCCAGTCCCACTGATCGACGAAAACCGAATGGATGTTGTCGGTATCCTCGTCCCGGCGGATGGCATTCATGTCGGTGTACAGGCCTTCGCCCACGCGGAAGCCGTATTTGCCGAGCGCCATGCGCTTCCATTTGGCAAGGGAATGCACGACCTCCATCACGGAGCCGTCCTCTTTGATGTCAAATGCGACGGGGCGTTCCACGCCGTTTAAGTTATCATTAAGACCGGACTCCTTCGGCACGAAAAGCGGTGCGGATACCCGGTAGAGATTCAACTGGGTGGCAAGCTCTCTTTGGAAGAAGTCTTTGATTTTCTTAATGGCAATCTGGGTTTCCTTCATGCCGAGGGGCGATTGGTAACCCTCGGGAATACGGATGCTTTCGCTCATAGAAGCCTCCCGGTTTTATTTGTGATATAACTTCTTGGTTTCGTAAACAGGCTCACAGGTCAGGTGCATGCCGAGCTTGCGGAATACGCCTTCGTCAACGCCGGAAAGAATGACGCTGCTGTGTACTTCACACGACTTCAGATTCTCAAGCTGCTTCATGGCCTCTTCCGCAATCGGAACGGTGCTCGCAACAATCGAAAGCGCAAGAAGCGTTTCGTCGGTATGCAGTCTCGGGTTATGGTTTCCGAGATGGTTAACCTTAAGATCCTGAATCGGCTCAAGGATGGACGGCGGCAACAGACGGATGCTGTCGTCAATCTTCGCCATATGCTTCAGCGCATTCAGCAAAGCCGCCGAGCTTGCGCCGAGAAGCGGAGAAGTCTTTCCGGTAATGATGGTTCCGTCATTCAGCTCAATCGCAACGGCAGGCGCTCCGGTCTCTTCGGCCTTCGCAAGCGCTGCGGGAACAACGTTCCGGTCTTCCTTGCGGATGCCGGCCTGCTCCATCAACAGTTCAATCTTATAAACGGCATCCTCATTCGCACGGTTTTTACGGCACTCGCAAAGCGTGTTGTAATACCGTCTGATAATCTCCTCGCAGGAGGCTTTTCTCGTTACCTCGTCGTCAACGATGCAGTTGCCTGCCATGTTAACGCCCATGTCCGTCGGGGACTTGTACGGGGAGGAACCGAAGATGCGCTCGAACATCGCATTTAACACGGGGAAGATTTCCACGTCGCGGTTGTAGTTCACCGCCGTTTCGCCGTAGGCCTCGAGGTGGAACGGGTCGATCATGTTCACGTCCTCCAGGTCCGCCGTGGCGGCCTCGTAGGCCAGATTGACCGGGTGCTTTAAGGGCAGATTCCAGATCGGGAAGGTCTCGAACTTCGCGTAGCCGGCGCGAATGCCGCGGCGGTTCTCATGATAGAGCTGCGAGAGGCAGGTCGCCATCCTTCCGCTTCCGGGGCCGGGCGCCGTCACGATGACGAGGGGCCTCGTGGTCTTCACGAATTCGTTCCTGCCGTATCCCTGGTCGCTCACGATGAGCGGGATGTTGCTCGGATAGCCTTCGATGGAATAATGCCGGTACACGGCGATGCCGCGCTTCTTCAGGCGTTCCATGAACTGGTTGATGACCGGCGTGTCGATGTAGCGGGTCACGACGGCGGAATCCACCTTGAGCCCGAGGCTCCGGAACTTCTCGACGAGGCGGATGACGTCCTCGTCGTAGCCGATCTCGAGGTCCGCCCTCTTCTTGTGCCGCTCGATGTCCCCGGCGCTGACGACGATCAGGATCTCCGCCTCGTCCTTCAGGGTGAGGAGCATCTTCATCTTGGAATCGGGCTCGAAGCCGGGAAGCACTCTGGAGGCGTGGTAGTCGTCAAACAGCTTGCCGCCGAACTCGAGGTAGAGCTTGCCCTCGAAATGGCTGATGCGCTCGCGGATGTGCTCGGACTGTATTTTCAGATATTTCTCGTTGTCAAATCCGATCTTCAAACTGTGCCTCCTCTTCTGACGTACCTACAATATATGGTATTCTATCACAAACAGGCAGGATATGTATAGTGAATATTCCTTCCGATTTCATTAAAAAAAAGTGACTGTTCCGCTCAGAGGAGCCCCCGTCGCCGGAGCTCGCCGCTCACCGCCCTCTCCGCAAGGCCTCCCGCCGCCCCGATGACCGCGCCCGCGGCCGTTCCCGCGAAGCAGAGCACCGGGAAATAGCTGAGGACATACCGCCCGGCGAGCAGGGCGGCCAGGAGCAGCTGGCCGAGGTTGTGCGCGACGCCTCCCGCGGTGCTGACGCCGCCGGTACTGAACATCCCGCTCTTTTTCAGGAGCACCATGACGGCGAAGCTCAGAAAAAAGCCGGACAGGGAATACAGAACGGCGAACAGGTTCCCGAACAGCAGGGAGGAAAGGACGATGCGGGCCAGCGCGCAGAAGAAGGCCGGCGCGGTGCCGTAGGTATACAGCAGGACGACCGTCACGATGTTCGGAAGTCCGATCTTCGCTCCCGGGATGCCGAGGGAAAACGGCAGGATGGCTTCCACGTACGAAAGCACCAGGGAGACCGCCGTCAGCAGGGCGAGCGCCGTCAGTTTTTTCGTATTCTTCTCCATTTCTCCTCCTTTCCCCTGTTTCCCGCAGCATTATAGCACACTCCCCGCCGGACGGGAACGGGTATTTGCCCGGCAGCGGCCGCATCTGTGGCCGCCGCCGCTCCCCGGAAAGAGCGGATAGCAAAATTTTGTGATTCTTTGGTAAACTTTCTTTGACTTTGCCATACAAAGGTGCTATCATTGTCATGGTTGTAACAAACAATGCTTTAGGAGGATACTATGAAGGGAACTGTTAAGTGGTTCAACAACCAGAAAGGGTACGGCTTTATCTCCGACGAGAACGGCAAGGACGTCTTTGTCCACTACTCGGGCGTAAAGATGGAAGGCTTCAAGTCTCTTGAAGAAGGCCAGGCTGTTGAATTCGACATCGTCGAAGGCGAAAAGGGCGCCCAGGCGACCAACGTCGTAAAGCTCTGATTCTTTCTGCTGCTCATATCATAAGCCAGAAATAAAGAACCATTAACAAGCAGAAAAGCCTCCGCTTCGGCGGGGGCTTTTCTGTTGGTTCTTTTCTCTTCTCTTCGCCGCGCAGGGGGCGCGGTCTTCTCAGACCTCGATGTTCCGGTACAGGATCTCTCCGTCCTTCACGGTCATCATGGGAACGAGCAGGCGGTCGCCGATGCGCTCGTGTCCGAAATTGTCGAGATAGACCGGTTTCGCGCTGACTATGCGGCACATCGCGAGGTCTCCGTAGGAGCCCTTCTTCAGCGTTCCGGCCTTCGGGAGCTTCAGCTCCCGCGCGGGCACCTCGGTGACGCAGCGGATGACCTCGGTCATGCTCATGCCGAGCCACAGGAACTTGCTGATGGCATAGGGCAGGCTCGGGCAGTATCCTCCGTAGTTGAACACCATGCCG
>CADBTG010000124.1 GCA_902797475.1 uncultured Lachnospiraceae bacterium
ATCGCTTCCTAGTCCGTACCCACCGTCCCAGTCGCCGAAACAATACGGACCGGAAGCTATGAATTTGCTATCCGGTCCGTACTATTTCAGCTCTTTCCAAAAGTTTCAGGGCACTCCCGCCCTCAGCCCCTCGCTTCACTGACCTTACCGGTCCTGGCCGACAACTTCCCAATCGGTGATAGGCTTGCTCTCATGCTCCATACGCCAGTTGATGCTTCTCTGCAGGTAATCGACATATTCCGGATTCTTGCAAAGGCCTTTGCCGGGCGTGTCGGAAATCTTAGCAACATCGTTACCGTTGCATGCGGTTGTTTTCATGACGATATTTAACGGCGTAACATCGGTATCGTTGGCAATGTAGGTTCCGATTCCGAATGCCACTTTCGCCTTGCCGGTGAAGTAACGGTATAATCTGTCAGCGCGCTCAAAGTCAAGGCTGTCGCTGAAAAGAAGGGTCTTCTGGCTTCCGTCGATTCCGAGCTTCTTGTAATGCTCCAACATCTTGTCGCCCCACTCAAACGGATCTCCGCTGTCATGGCGAACACCGCTGAACAGCGTCGCATACGTAAGATTGAAGTCACGAAGGAAGCAGTCCGTCGTGATGGCATCGGTCAGAGCGGTACCGTTCAATACGCCGTATTCCTTTACCCATGCATCCAAAGCATAGTGGTTGGAATAAGCCGGATTGTGTCTGTGATTGCCCTGTCCGACACACATGATCCACTCATGCGCCATCGTTCCGACCGGCATCAGATGATACTTCTTGGCAAGATAAACATTGGAGGTTCCGACGAAATGGGATTTCTCGGACTTAACCTCGGCAAGCTTTCTGACAGCCATCTCCTGTGCCTCTGCGGAGAGTCTTCTGCGAAGTCCGAACTCGGAATAATTGCCGAGAATGTATTTGCCGCTTTCAACCCATCCGGCCTTCTCCTCAAGACGCTTTTCAAAGCTCTTCATCAGCTTTTTATAATCATACGCCATCCGGAAGTATACTTCGTTTACAATTGCAAGCGTCGGAATCTCATACATCGACGTATTCAGCCAGGTGCCTCTCGTTTCGATGGCAAGACCGCATTCCGCATTGTCGGTAATCTCGAAATCCTCGAAATTCGGTCTCCACAGGCGGAGAAAATCCACATAGGAGCCCTTCAGCCAGCGGATCTTATGCAGGTATTCCAGCTCGTCCTCGTTAAACCGAAGGTCGCAGTATGCTAGGATCTGGTCCTTAATCTCCTGCACCATCTCCGGTGTAAAATGCACATCCGTATTCCGGCACTTAAAAGACCAGGTTGTCTTATAATCGCTGAATTGATGATAGATTGCCTGCCCCATGGAAAATTTGTAAAGGTCCGTCTCCAGCAGCGAGTTGATGATTCTTTCGAGTTTCATAACAGTATTCTCCTTTTGTTTAAATGATATTCACCTGAAAAGTCTTCATGGCATCAAGCGCCGTCTGATGAGTCTCGGGCGTCAGGCATGCGCACAGATTTGCAACTACATTCACATCGGTCTCGGGATTAAACGTGCGGACAACAACGGCGTTGCTGATGACACAGATGCCCGTGCATACACCGATCAGCGTCACATCGTCATATCCGTTATCCCTTACAAACCGCCCGAGTTCCTCCGCGCCGAACACGGGCTTATCGATATAGGCCCGGCCTCCGTTTTGCTCAATGCGGTCCGCAAACGGCTTAAGCTCCGGAATCAATTCATGACCCTCCGTGCCGGCCACGCAATGCCTGACGGGAAGCTTCTTTCCCTCAAGCGTTTCCATATATTTCTTCGTGTGGGTGTCTCTGGTAAATACGATGTCGTCCTTCCATTCTCCGACGAACTTTTGAACAGCCGGAACAATCGCCATTGCGTTCTCATTTGCCAGCGCACCGTCCACAAAATCTTTTTGCATATCGACAACAACAAGCAGTTTCTTCATATCCGCACCCTCCTATTGTTCTTTATACTTATAAACGCCGGCCACGCGGCTTCCGGAAATCGGTTTTGCAACATAGTGAAGCGGCTCGACCTTTGATGCCATCTTATCCCGGAAATTGGCCTTGTATAACTCGGTTCCGAGAATGACCTCATATGCTTTTTGCAAATCCGGAAGCGTGAATTCCTTCGGCACCAGATTGAACGCGCAGTCTGATAACAGGACCTTATTCCGAAGCTTCATCAGGCCTTCCAAAACAATTTCGGAATGGTCAAATGCGAGTCTTTCCTCGCCGATGGCTTCCGGCACGTAATTCCGAACGGCTATGATTCCGTTTCGAAATGACTTCTCGGTAAGATGATACTCGATTCTCACATTACGCTCCGGCTCGGTAAGAATGATTTGATCCTTCGTGAAACGAATGTCAAACCATCCGGCATCTTCCGCATCGTCCCCTGCCGTCGCTTCCTTCTGTTCGTCATACGGAATCAACCCGGTATAAGCGATATCGATGACCCGCATTCTCGGATCCCGGTCCGGCTGGTTCATCGTATACAGCTGTTCCAGATAAATCCCGTCGATGCCGGTTTCTTCCTTCAGCTCCCGACAGGCTGATTCATAGGCGGATTCCTTCATCTCAATGAAACCGCCGGGAAGCGCCCAGCAGCCGAGGAACGGATGATTTCTCCGCCTGATCAGCAACGTCTGAAGGCAGGACAGATCCCGTTTCATCCTAAGAAGCAGAACATCGACCGTAACGGACGGACGTTCATAATCACCCGGGCGGTATGCTTTCAAAAACTCGGCTTCGGTCAAACCGTCCGCATTTCTCTTCTCGTCCATGAACCGTCCTCCTTTCTGCTATGGTAGTTTTTTACTACTATCGATACTATACACCTGACCATCGATTCTGTCAATAC
>CADBTG010000125.1 GCA_902797475.1 uncultured Lachnospiraceae bacterium
CGGAACATAGCCGCGCTTTACGTAAATCCTCTGCGCCGCGCCGTATCCGGAGTGGCAGCCGACTGCCAGAAAGACCGTATCCGAAATCTTCGCGGCCTCTGCCTCCGCAACATCCAGAAGTTGGCTGCCGATGCCGGCTTTATGGATGTGGAAGAACACGCACAGATCGACGATCTCGGGAATTCCCTGACCGCCCCACAGGACTTCCGAAGGCTTTAGCACCAAAGTGCAGATTCCGACAACATTGCCCTCATATACCGGAACGAAGACAAGTCTCTCGCCGTTTTGCTGCTCCTTGTAATAGTTCTCGTATGTTTCGATTTGCGGATGCCAGTCGTAGGAAAGATAGGTATCGAAATACACCTTCGCATCCTCAGGCACCATGCTCCGGATGGTTAATTTGTCATCCCGGTAATAAACGGTCGGCCCCTGATCGGAAAGATTATTGCAGGAACCTGCCCCTGTTTCGGCCGTTCCGCCACACGGGTTTTCCTTCAAACAACACCGGTAATTCTCAAGATTGTTCTGAATGTCGGCAATCTCCTGTGAAATGGATTTGCCGGTTACGTCATAGACGTGACCCTGATTCTCCGAAAGGTTCTCAAGCTTATTCTTTAAAAACAGCGACCGTTCGATCATCTCGGCGTCGCCGCGCGCCGTTATGCGCTCTTTTAAGGTCTCTTCGGAAGCCGTGAGCACAACATAATAAAGGCCAGCGCCATGCTCTGCCGCAAGCTTTTCTAATAGCGGAAGCTCATCCTCCACCACATAATCAATCACCACATCAAGATCCCGCGCAAGCACTCTCGCGGCGGTATCAATGATGCAATCCCAGTTGAATTTGAGAATCTCTGCCCATCCGATCTGATCCGACGGCTGCCCGTCCTTCCAGAAAGAGTCCTTATAATCCGTCTCCACGAAGCCCTCATGAAAATCATCGCCGTGGATCACGTAAACCTGCTTTCGCGCCCCCGTATTTGCCAGATGCTTCGCATAGGCATCCGCGAGAGTCGATTTGCCGACTCCGCAGGGACCCGATATAAATATTATGTCTGCCATTTGTCTACCTCATGTTTCTTATTCGGTCGGTTTCTTCGTCAGATACAACACATAGGTATCATAGAACTCGACCTTGTTTCCGGCCGCAAGCACCGTGTTTCGAAGCCCCTCAAAGAACGGTGTCCTATAAGGCTCAGGAATCAGGATATGGTCGCTGTGCGTGCCGCAGTACTGCACATATTCGTCCGCGGTAAATGTGCGTTTACCGTAAAAATCATGCCTTGTCAGATCCACATAGCCGTAGTCAGTCGCATGAAGATAATCAAACGGCTCCTTCATGTTTTTGTATTCCGTCACCGGCTTATAATATTCGTTATAGACCTTCTGAATGTTGTTAAACAGCTCCTCATTGGGCGTCTTGTAATCTCCGATCAGAAACATCATTGCAAGCGTTCCGCCGGGCTTTAAGAGCTCGAGCGTTTTGGGAAATGCGACCCGCTCCGGGATCCACTGGATCGTTGCCGCGGAATAGATTACATCAAACTTCTGCTCCCCGAAATCATGCGTGATGAAGTCGTCGTTCACGATATGGAAATTCGGCCGTGCGCCGTATTTCTCCTTCATCTTTGCATAGAGGTGCTCGCCGAGTTCGATTGCATTGTAATCGCAGCCGGTATCAAGAATCGGATCCGTCGCCTGCCCGGTGCCCGGACCGATCTCCAGCACCTTCGTCTCCGGACCGATGCCGGCTTCTTTGATAAAGTACTCGAACAAATCCGCACTGTAACGCGGACGGAACTTGTCAAACTGCTCCGGAATCGTGTCAAATACCTTCCGGTATTCCTTCGGGTTCTCCCTCATCTCCGCAAACTTGGATTTCTGTGTCATCTTCCTCGCCCCCTTCTTTGAACCGATCATTTTCTTCCGATTTACTCCTGCACGCGCAGGCTCATAATATCCATTATACAGATAACAGGGGCCATGTCAATTTAAGCCTTGTCATTTACCGTGCTTTCTTCGTCTTTTTTTGGTCCGCACTACGCGCCGCATGACAAAGGATATGCTCAGCCTTCATATCGTTGATAAGCGTAAGTCCGAGAGCAGAAGCATCGTAGACGTGCACAATCCCTTCAAGGCCGTCTCCGTCCTTTACAATCTCCCGGAAAATGTCATCACATCCCGCAAGAAGCTCCGGCCGGTACGCAATCGTTTTTTCGTTCTCGAAGATGGCGTTATAAAGGATTCCCGACTCCACAAGGTCCTGGAAGAAATGGCTTCCGTACGACAGCTCGGGATTGTACCCTGCCTTCGAGTTCGATACCTCGCAGATGGCTGCAAATTCGCTGATGTCGGCAAACGCCGTCGGCACGCCGAGCTCGGGCGAGGTCGTTCCGATCCTCCCCGGCACCATCAGGAGCATCTTCCGGTCCTTTCCGCGCATCGTCCAGTTGACCTTTCCGATGGCGCGAGCAATCCGGTATTTGTCACGATAAGGCATATTGTAATAGCTGACGGGATCGACATATACAACCAGGTCAATTCTGTCCGTACGGGAAAGCCCCATCGCCGAGTTGCGGCACTCAAACAGCACCGAATCCGGCGCAACATGCTCCGGCATGGAAGTTTCCTCGGAATCCCGGAACACCTGTAACGGACGACATTGCAGGATGTTGATGACGTAGTCTCCGTTCTCCGAGAGATTGATCGTAAATTCGGTGTCGACCGGGTATTGGTATGCCTCCTGAATCGTTGCAAGAATATCCTTCATCTGCTGCATGATGACTTCCCGGTTCACGATGCCCTGGCACGAGATGAATTCGATGTCGATGTTCTGTCCCCGCTCACGGAACGACCGCTCCGCGTCGAAATCATGCTCCAGCAAAAGCCGCTTCAAAAAGTACGGCATGTACGGCTCGATTACCTCGAGAGATACCTGTTCGAGTTTCCCTTCGCCGCGGTTGATCAGCTCGAGCTTTCGCTGGGAAAACTGATGCTTCTCGGCGCTGGTCTGCGCGACGGAGGCCTTCGGCTGATCCAAGCTCACAAGGCGGGGATACGACCCTTCCGTCCGGTCCACGGCCGACGTTCCGAGACCCATCACGAGACGCAGCATGCCTGCCGATGGATCAAGGCTCTCGAGGAAACGGTACGGACTGTAGGAATACCCGACTCCCGCTGCGCAGGGCATATAGTAGTCGCCGTAGTAGGATCCCGACACGCGCTGCACCAAAAGCGCCATCTGCTCGTCTCTCGCCTGAAGCCCCCGCCTGCTGCGGTAATCAAGGGCCGACTTGCTCATCGTGCTCGCGTATACGGTTCGAACGGCATCCTCGAACTCCTGCAGCCGTTGTTCCATGTCGCCTGCGTTCGGGCAGAAGACGGATTCGTATTTTCCGGCAAATGCGTTGCCGAAGCCGTCCTCGAGAATGGAACTCGAGCGCACGATGATCGGGTCCTGCCCGTAGTATTCAAGAAGCTTGACAAACTCTTCCTCCATATCGCGGGAAAACTTTCCGGCACGAAGCCTCGCAGCGAACTCATCCGCCAGGGAGAAGTACTCTTCTTTGCTTCTCTGGCGCACCCTGATGTCCCAGAAATGATTTTCCACAATGAAGGTATAAAACACATCGGAGCCGATGAAGAACGAGTCATGCGGCTCAAAGCAGGCGAAAATGTCAGGACGCTTATTCTCAATAATCTTCCTTGCAAGAAGCATGCCGGTTGCCTTACCGCCGATCATGCCGGTGCCGAGCATACGCTTTTTAATGTTCAGGTAATCCTTGGCCTTGAAATTTTCCTTTATCATGACACGAAGCCGTTCGTCGCGTGTCATCATGATGTTGCACATGCGGCTGCACTGCTCCGTCACATCGAGGCCGTTTTCATGCATCGTCTCGGCCATTTCGAAGAAACGGTCCCAACTGTCCTTATTGCCGCGATCCGCGCCCGCCGTGTTGTGCTCCAAAAGCTGATAGAAATGGCTCGCAACCACACCGTCGAGAATCGGGGCAAACTCCCCTTTCTCGGGCTCATACCGGTGTGGCAGGAACATCGTCTCGGAGTAGCGGTTCCA
>CADBTG010000126.1 GCA_902797475.1 uncultured Lachnospiraceae bacterium
AAGGGATCCGTTCCTTACGATGAAGCGGATTACGGAAAGAAGCATGCGATTATGATCGGCAATGAGGGAAACGGGCTTACGGAAGAGGCCGCTTCGCTGGCGGATTACCGTGTCCGCATTCCGATGGCGGGACAGGCGGAATCGCTGAATGCAGCCGTTGCGGCAGCCATTTTGATGTACGAAGCAGGAAAATGTTAGTTCAGTGCTTTTGGAACAACAGGGAGAAGCCCTTTTCGCCGCACTTGGCTACGAAGATCCGATAGAGGTTGGTGCGGTGCTTATAGAACATGATCAGAGCGACCGGAAGCACGATCCAAAGAGCGAGCAGTGAGGTCCGAAGAAATGCCCGAAGCGTGAAGAGCACCGTCGTCGTCAGCGTCGCCAAAACGATGTAGTCCGTGATCAGCGTGATGAGGAAGATGAACAAAACCGCAAGCAGGGCGAACTTCCAGTCAAAACCGAAGAGAACACCTACGAGGGTGGCAAAGCCTTTGCCGCCCTTAAATTTCAAATAGAAGGGAAACATGTGTCCGAGAATGCAGGCCGAGCCGGCAACAAGACCGAGGTACAGGTTGCCGTGCGAGATCAGAATGGTCAGGAAGGTCGCAAGGATTCCCTTCAGGATATCCACGAAGCCGACAAGCAGTCCCATGCGCCATCCGAGAATGAAGGTGACGTTGGACGCGCCGGGATTTCCGGTCCCGGTTTTGCGGATATTTACATGACGAAATCTGCCCACCGTGTCAGCGGTGCTGAAACAGCCGGCAAGATAACCGATTACGAATGCCAAAAGGTATTTCCACATAGGAGACTCCTGATTTCGGATGCTCCTGTTATTATAAAACATTTTTCCGTAAATGTCGAGAACGGATGAAAGGAGCCCGTCGTGGCAAGACAGCGAACACCGGAAGCGGAGAGAAAAACGAGAGAATCACTGTTTTTGGCCGGAGCAAGAGCGTTCCTTCGGGACGGTTACGAGGCGACCTCGATGAAGTCGCTCGCCGAGGAGGCAGGCTGTACCACCGGAAAATACTATTGCTATTATTCCGGAAAGCCGGAGCTTTTAAAGGAGCTTCTGACCGTTTTGTTTGAGAAGAACCGTCGCGAGGCACAGCGGTTTGCGGAAAAGCGGAAGGATTCGTTCTACGGGGCGGTCGTATTTTCCGCGCTTCTGCTTGCGGGCAGCATGCAACATGAACCCCTTCGCGAAATCTGCCGGGAAGGACTTCGCCAGCCCGAGGCGGCAGCGGTTGCGGAAGAGATCTTTATGTCATTTGTCAGACAGAGAGGAGGCGCGAGTGCTTCCGATATCCTTCGTGTCAAAACGGCTGTGGAGGCCATTCCATGCTTTTTAAGAGACGAGCCGGTGATGGACGCGGGGACGCGCGGAAAGCTGTTTCTGTCGGTACTGCTTGGGATACTCGGGCGCACCGATGCCGAGAAGGCCGCGTATCTCGAGGCAGTGGAAAGCGATGCGAAGAGCATCCGTGAGAGAAGCTATGATGTGCTGATCAAGCTTCTTGCCGGGCCGAAAAAGAAAAGTGTGAAGAAAATGTGAAAAGTTGTTAGCACTCACTTGACACGAGTGCTAACAAGTGGTATAACATAGTCAGAACGAAGGAAGAAAGGGCTTCCGGAGTTCCCGAATTCAATTGTAACGGCTTAGGCCGATAAAAGGAGGAATGACTTATGTTGATGCCTGCTATTTTTGATGGTGATTTGTTTGATGATCTTTTTGATGACATGTTTGCTCCCGACAGAGCCGCAAGACCGCTGAAGCCTATGGAGCGGATCGGTTTTCCGGTTAACGGTTTGATGAAGACCGACGTAAAGGAAACTGCAAACGGTTATGAACTTGACATGGATCTTCCGGGATACACCAAGGACGATGTCAAAGCCGAACTGAAGAAAGGCTACCTCGTAATTCATGCTTCCAAAGAGAAGAAGGATGACGAGAAGGACAAGGAAGGCAAGTACATCCGCAGAGAGCGTTATTACGGTTCCTGCAGCAGAAGCTTCTTTGTAGGCAAGGATGTAACCGAAGAGGATATCAAGGCTAAGTTTGAAAACGGTATCCTGAAGATCAGTGTTCCGAAGAAGGAGGCTAAGCCCGAAGTGGAGGAGAAGAAGTTCATCTCCATTGACGGCTGACATACACCCGATTGTAACTTTACCCCCCACACAAAGTTAGGGAAGGGACCGCAGCGATGCGGTCCCTTCCCTTTTATGTGGCTTTTTTTCGGAAAACGCTTGCAAAAACAGCCGCCATCTGCGATGATAGATTTGTTCGTGACGCAGCCGGTGTCGGCCTGCGTCGAAAAATGATCAAAGAGGTGAAAACAATCATGGGTGAGAAAAAAGGGAATCTGGTCGCAACTATTCTCGGACTGATTCTTCTGGTCGGCGCCGTAATCGCCGGCTTCTATTTCGGAGGAAAAACCGTATTCACGAAGAGCAAGGCAATTGATCTGTCGGATATCAAAAAGCTCGAAGAAGCGAAGGGGCAGTGGGTAACCGGTGAAGTCGAGGCATGTTCTGTAGAGTTTTACGAAGTAAAACATACGGTAAACTTCATTCCGACCGGCAAGGAGCATTACTATCTTGCGGTAATGAGCGACGACAGCATCTATGTCATCCGCGCAAACAAGGGGTGGTACGAGAAGCATTTCGACGACAGGATGCTGCCGAAGGATGCTTCTGCGAAGAAACTGACAGGTTATGTGCGGAAGATTGAGTCAAAGTTCACGAAGGATATCCAGAAGGCTGTTTCCGTGACGGCAGCGAAGGAGAAACCCGTTTATTATATCGATGTCCTGGCAATGCGTTATGGCATTTTCCTTTTGATTCTGGCAGTTATTCCGGTTCTCGTGACGATTGTTTTCTTCGTGCTGAAGAAAACCGGTCTTTTGGACATGGAGATGAATTCCACTCCCGGAAAGATTCTGATGGCACTGTTGATCATCGGCATTCTGGTATACGGCGGACTCGCGATTCACACTTTATCGATGATGTAGCGCGGGCGTACGTCGGAACAGTGTTTGGGACATACTCACGGGAATTATCGTATGTCTTATCATCATCGGATCATTAATGCTGGTAAATGCCATATGATCAAAAAATGAGAGGTGTAAGCCTCTCATTTTTCATCGTTTGCCGCCACTTGGGTCAAGGCCGGAACCGCGCTTGATGCTTCCGCGCCCGAACCGATCCAGGATGTCGTCCATCGTGCGGTCCATTTTCTGGTGCTTTTCGCGCTTCAGGTTGTCCTCGGGGAAGAGGGAAAGCTGCGTGATGCCTTCCTTCGTGACATCGCTTAAGGCAATGCCGATCAGCCGAAGCGGTGTCTTTCCGTCCCACAGTTTTCGAAGAAGCTGCTTTCCGCACTCCGTAATCTCGAGAGAGATATCGGTTGGCTCGGAAAGCTTTTTTTGATGGGAACGGGTTTTGAAATCGAGATACCGGACGGTCACCGAAATGCAGGTCGTTTTCATGCCGTCTCTTCGAAGTCTTTTCGAAACGCGGTCGACAAGCGCAACCAAAAGCTTGTCGGCGCGGTCATAATCCGTGATGTCCTCTTCCTCGGTCGTAACGATGCTGTAGCTTTTGGCGTCGCCGTAATCCTCGGTCACTTCGCTTTCGTCGATGCCGTTCGCGGACCGAATCAGAAATTCGGCGCCCTTTTCCCCCATCAGCTTTTTGAGCTCCTCCGGGTCCGCCTGCGCCAGCTCCCCGATTGTGTAAATCCCGCCGGTGTTCAGCCGCTCGGCAGAGGATTTTCCGCAATACAGAAGGTCACGCACGGGAAGGGGCCACATTTTCCCGGGAATCTCATCGCGGAAAAGGGTATGAACCTTGTCGGGCTTCTCGAAATCGCCTGCCATTTTCGCCAGAAGCTTGTTCGGGCCGATGCCGATGTTGACCGTAAAACCGAGCGAATCCCGAATCAAATCCTTAATTTCATAAGCCGTTTTGATCGGGTCAGGATAGATGCGGCCGGTGCCGGTCATGTCAAGAAAGCATTCGTCGATGGAATACTCCTCGACTGACGGCGCGTAGTTTCGGCATATATCCTTGAAGGCCTTGGAGCACTGCTTATACCAGGTGAAATCAGGCGGTGCGACATACAGGGACGGGCACTTTCTAAGTGCCTGTGAAATCGGTTCTGCGGTCTCAATATGAAACCGTTTCGCGGGAATCGATTTTGCCAGCACGATGCCGCTTCGCGTGCCGGATTCTCCGCCGATGACGGAAGGAATCAGACGCAGATCGGACTCGCCGTTTGCAAGCCTTTTCACGGAGGTCCAGGACAGAAAAGCACTGTTGACATCCACATGAAAGATTAAGCGATCCATAGAACCTCCTTTCCCTGTAAAAGAAGCGCCGGGACAACCCGGCGCCTTTTCTTATTGGTTCTTAACCGGACTCTTTCGGAAGAAATCTCGGATGATGCCGGGGTGGAACAGCAGAAGAATCGGGAACAGTTCGAGTCGTCCGGCCAGCATGTCGAACATTAAAACAATCTTGCTCAGCACATTAAAGTGCGCATAATTCTGCGTCGGACCGACCATTTCAAGACCCGGGCCGATGTTGTTGAAGCAGGCTATGACACCGGTGAAGTTGGTTACGAGATCCTTACCTTCGAGCGAAACAATCAGGACCGAAGACGAAAACAGAATGAAAAATGTGATGAGATACACATTTACCGCGCGAACCACTTCATGCTCAACGGGTTTGTCCTCAAACCGTATCTTGCGGATGGACTTCGGGTGCAGATAGGAGTTGAGTTCCTTTAACACGGTCTTGACCGCAATGACGATACGGGAAACCTTGATTCCGCCGCCGGTGCTGCCGGCGCAGGCGCCGATGAACATGCAGGTCACCAAAACGGTTTTGGCTGTGGAAGGCCATTCGTCAAAGTTCACGGTTGCAAAACCGGTCGAGGAGGTCAGCGAGCTGACCGCGAAGAAGGCATGGCGGAGTGCCTCAAGACCGTTTCCGAACATATGGAGAATGTTCAGGAAGATGATTGCCACCGCGCCGATGATATAGGCAAGATAAGCGCGGACTTCTTCGCTTTTGAGAGCCCTCTTAACCTGCCCGAACAGCAGGAGGTAGTATACGTTGAAATTGACGCCGAACAAAACCATGAAAACGGCGACAACCCATTGGTTGTAGGCCGAAAAGCCCAACAGGCTGTTGTTCTTAATCCCGAAGCCTCCGGTACCGGCGGTTGCAAGGCTGGTGTTGACCGATTCGAAGAGCGTCATTCCGCCGAAAAGCAGAAGAACGATTTCGAGAACGGTCATGGCAAAGTATATGATGTACAGAATCTTCGCAGTCTGACGGAC
>CADBTG010000127.1 GCA_902797475.1 uncultured Lachnospiraceae bacterium
CTGCAAAGAAGGGTCTGTTCCCCTTTCTTCGCCGTGACAAGACGGCCGCTTTCACACGGCGTCTGAATGGAATACGTGCCGTCCGGATTCTTCCGAAGCTTCCAGCTTTGGGCATCGTCATAGCCCGTATAAACCCAGATTCCGACCGTATTTCCCTCGGCATCCCATGCGTTTCCGAGGTCAATCCGCAGATTCGGCAGTTCCTTCGGCGAAAGGACATACCGGCTGCCGCCGAAATAACGGATGTTCCAAACGCTTTCACGGTCCGACAGCGTCAGCGGAATGTCGCCGGTCTGTCCGGTGAGGTAACCGCTGCCGTCAGCCGCCTGAATCGTGAACTCCCCGAGCCGTAAGAAGTTTCTCTTAATCAGAGGCCACATCTTCGGATACATGCCGACATGCTTTACGTCTCCGTCGCCGGTGTAAGGGCAGCGGCCGGAAAGCACCTGCCTGTAAAATTCGAAGAAGTCATAGTCGTTAAGGTCTGCGGTATACTTCTGATACCCCGGGAAGGACTCGCCGCCGGCATAGGCGTGGGTGTCGGGGTACTCGACCCCGAGAAGCGTCTTCAGATACTCGAGCTGGTGCATCCACTCATGGGTCGCAACAGCCGTCGCGTAAAGGGACGGAATCTCCGGATCCGCCAAAGGATAGGTTCCCGCAACAGGCGACACGAGGTTAAATGTGGAATACCCGAGCGGCGTGTCGATTCCGTGGGTTTTGAGCCCGAGAATCACATCGTGAACGCCGAAGCCCTCCCTGCCCTCATTTCTTGTGCGGTTTTCTTCCCCGGCGGTCTGTACGGTCGTCAAAACCGTGTCAATCTCGATGCCTTCCGAAAGCCTTTCGATGTACGGGTCTGCGGTCGCCTTGTCAAGATACAGCCATTCCTCGCCGGGCCACTGCGTAAGCGGCACTGCATCGTCAACGAAATGCAGATAAACCGTGATGTCGACATTATGATCGGCGATGCTCTCCACCGTCTTTTCGTAATTGAGCGCCACGGCCTCCAGAGATTCGCTGTCGAAGTCGGTCATCTGAAAATCCAAGTCGCCGAACGTGACATGCGTAAACCCGATCCAGAGCACATAATACTTTACCGGCTCCGAAAGCCTTGTGTAGTCCTCGGCCGCATACTGTTCCGCGGCTTCCCGAAGCATCCGCTCAATGTCGGATTCCGCCTTATCGAAATCGAACGAAACCGGGATTTCCGGCGTCGGCGTCGGTTCTTCGGTCGGCTCTTTGTTCGGCTCCGCAGTCGGCTCTTCGCTCGGGGTTACAGTCTCCGTAACGGATGCCGTGGGCGTTTCCGTGGCCTTCTCTTTCTTACTGTCCCCGTCCTTTGACGCGCATGCGGCAAATGCCATGACCGCGCACAAAAACAGGCACAAAAGCCCGCTTAGCTTAAACCGCCTCATGCCTGCTCCTCCGAAACCTCGTAATCCATGCAGGTGCGGCTTGCGGTGAACGGTCTGACCTTGCCGGTTGCCACGCCGACGTGCGCGGGATGCACCGAATAGCCATTTAGAGCGGCTTCATCGACAAATAAGGAATCCAACATCACGTCGCAGTTTGAGGATGCAAGCGGCTCCGTATTAACCTTAATGGAAAGAAGTCCGGGAATCTGCCCCTGAAGGCCTTCAAGACCTTCCTTAATACCGGCCTTAATCGCTCTTATCTCCTCCTCCGTAAACTCTTCCTTTAATTTCCAAAGAATTACATGCTTAACCATGTCAAACCTCCGTGTCGTGTCATTTTCCCACGCCTAAGAATACCATATTTATGCGCCGAAAGAAAGTAAAAGCAGCAAAAAAGGGAAGCTTACTGCTTCCCTTTTGGAAAATGCCATCTTATTCTTTTTTATTCCGTCACGTCAAACAGGGCGCGGACAAAGGCTTCCGGATCGAATCTCTGCATGTCTTCGATGGATTCGCCTACGCCTATGAACTTCACGGGAATACCGAGTTCCTTCTGAATGGCTACGGCAATGCCGCCCTTGGCGGTTCCGTCGAGCTTCGTGATGACGATGCCGGTGATGTTGCAGATTTCGTTGAACTGCTTGGCCTGCGCGAGTGCGTTCTGCCCGGTCGTTCCGTCAAGCACGACAAGCGTCTCGCGAATGGCGGCGGGATACTCGCGGTCGATGACACGGTTGATCTTTCCGAGCTCGTCCATCAGGTTTTTCTTGTTGTGAAGACGTCCGGCCGTATCGCACAAAAGCACGTCGGTCTTTCTTGCCTTGGCGGCGCTGACCGCGTCAAATACGACCGCTGCCGGGTCGGCTCCTTCGCTTGCCGAAATGATGTCGCAACCGGCTCTTTTGGACCATTCCGTAAGCTGCTCGGTCGCGGCGGCACGGAACGTATCTGCTGCGGCGAGAAGCACCTTCTTTCCTTCGCTTCGAAGAAGTCCTGCTATCTTTCCGGTCGTGGTCGTCTTGCCGACGCCGTTGACGCCGACAACCAGTACAACGGAAGGTCCTTTTTCAAAGTCGTAGGCATCCTCGGGAACCTCCATCTGCTCGCGGATGGACTCCATCAGAAGATCGCGGCAGGCTTCGGGCTCCTTAATGTGCTGCTCCTTTACCTTCTCTCGAAGCGCGGTCAGAATCTCGTCCGTAGTCGTCACGCCGATGTCGGCCATGATCAGCACTTCCTCGAGTTCCTCATAAAACTCCTCATCAATCTTGGAAAAGCCGTGGAATATGGAATTCAGACCGCTCGCGATGTTGCTTCTGGTCTTGGCCATGCCTTCGCGAAGGCGGCGGAAGAATCCTTTCTTCTTCGGTGCCTCTTCCGCAACTTCCTCGGAAATTTCTTCGGTCAGTTCTTCATCATAGTCCTTACTCATTCGGGTCTAACTCCTTATTTATCCAGTTCATGTTCGATCAGGTTCACGGAAACGAGCGTGGACACACCCTTTTCCTGCATCGTGATGCCGTAAAGCGCATCCGCTGCTGCCATGGTGCCGCGTCTGTGGGTGATGACGATGAACTGCGTATCCTTTGTCAGCTTATGCAGATATTTCGCAAAACGCGAAACGTTGCTGTCATCAAGCGCTGCCTCGATCTCGTCGAGCAGGCAGAACGGTGACGGCTTCAGGTCGAGAATCGCAAACAGAAGGGAAATCGCCGTAAGCGCCTTCTCTCCTCCCGAAAGCTGCATCATGTTCTGCAGCTTCTTTCCGGGCGGCTGTGCGATGACGGAAATGTCAGCCTCCAAAACGTCAGCATCTTCCTGCAGTTTAAGAGTTCCTTTGCCACCGCCGAACAGTTCTCTGAAAACGCGGTCGAAACGGTCCTGAATCAGGCCGAACGTCTCGGTGAACTGCTTACGCATCTCGGCATCGAGCGTCGTGATGATTTCGGTCAGGGATTTCTCCGCATTGACGATGTCGTCACGCTGTCCGGTCAGGAAATCGTACCTTTCCTTCGTCTCGCGGTAATCCTCGATCGCGTTGACATTGACGTCGCCGAGCGCACGGATCTTGCTCTTCATTTCGTATACGGCACGCCGGTTCAGCACCGGATTGTCAATGGTTTCGTCGCGAAGCGCAGCCGCCTCGTCATAATTGAGACCGTATTCGTCGGATATGTACTGCTTCTGATAATCGAGCGTTTCGGTAAGCTTCTCGCGCTGGTTGTCAAGGCGCAGAAGCTCGCGGTCGAGTCTTGCGATGTCCGCGCTTAAAGCCTCGCGTCTCTCGAAGAAGCCCTTGTTCTGTTTGGTAATCTCTTCCGCCTTGCTCTCGCGGTCTTTGATAAATGAGGACAGTTCTTCGAGCTCCTCCGCCAAAGCCTTCTGCTCAGCGACGATGTTTTCTATTGCCTCTTCCCTTGCGGAAATCTCCGTGCGGGCAGCCGACGTGCGTTCCTTAAGGTCTCTCTGCTCGGTAAGCAGTTCCTCCTTCTCGCGCTTAATTCTTCCGGCGTTGTCCTTACGGTAAGCGATATTCTGCTGAAGTCCCGAGTATTCGGACAGAACACGCATGGCTTCGGCGCCGGCGCTGTCCTCCTTAAGACGGGTCTGCTCCATTTCGGCATGAAGCTCTTCAGCCTGTTTCTTCTGCTGCTCTGCCGCCTCGGTATTGACACGGATCTTCTCCGTTACCGTGCGGACTGCCTCTTCATTTTTCTTAAGCGCCTCTTCCGCTTCGGCAAGATCATGACGGAGCGAATCCCTCTTAGACAGGATGTCGCCGTTCTGTTCCATGATATGGTTCAGGTTAAGCTTGGCGGTATTCTGCGCTACGAAGTCCTCCTGCAGACGCTTTCTCGATTCCTCGTAGGCATTTCTTAAGTTCTCGCGGTCTTCGCGAAGCTTTGCAAGCGCAACCTCTGCTTCCTTCAGTTCCTTCTTCTCGGTAACGAGGGAATTCTCAAGCTCTTCGGCCTCTCTGCGCTTTCCGAGCAGGTTGCTTCCCGAACGGAAGGAACCGCCGGCGATGGCACCTCCGGGCTGGAACAGCTCGCCTTCCTTTGTCACAAGGCGAAGCGAATAGCGGTTTTTCTTCTGAAGCTTAATCGCGAGGTCGATGTTCTCGACAACAAGGAAACGGCCCAAAAGGTACTGCACGGCCTCACGGAAGGTTTCTTCGGTCTCCACAAGACTTGCGGCCGTCCCGAGAACACCCTTCTCCTTCATTACGTCCTCCGGAAAATCCTCCTTCTTGGCGCGGATATCCGAGAGCGGAATGAAGGTTGCTCTTCCGAGACGGTTCTCTTTCAGATAGGTAATCAGCTTCTTGGCGGTTTCGGCGGAATCCGTAACAATATTCTGCACATTGCCGCCGAGCGCCGTTTCGACTGCGGTTTCATATTCCGGCGCCACGCGGATGATGTCCGCCATTACGCCGTAAATGCCGGGAATCTCGTTCTTCCGCTCCATGACCTTCTTTACGGCGTTCCCGTAACCGTCATAGTGCTCCACCAGATCCCGCAGTGTTTCCATATGGGATGTCTTCTGAATGACGCGTTCCTGTCTGCGTTCATAGACATGCTTCTGCTCCGTCACGGCATCGTTTAAGACGCGGATCTGCTCTTCCTGCGCCTTTACCGCTTCGGTGCCTGCAATGACACGGTCACAGACATCTTTTAACAGCTTCTCGGCTTCCTCGACCTGTGCCGATGCGGCATCCGCTTCTCCCTTAAGGGTAAGCAGCTTCCCGTTTAATTCGGCCTTACGGATATTGGACTGCTCAAGAATCGTATTGTAACGCTCTAACTCGGTCTGCAGTCCGGTGTTCTCTCGAAGAAGCTCGACATGGGCGTCGTTGCAGGCTTTTTCTTTAGCTAAAATGGCATCAATCCCGGCCTTCATCTCGCCGAGAAGGGCCTCTGCCTTCGTGCGTTCCTCAAGCAAAGCCGAAAGCGCCTTATCCTGCTCCTTCATCTCCTCCTCATGCTTACGGATCGCTTCATCACGCTCTGCAATCTGGGAAGAAATCCGTTCCGCGCGAAGTTCGAATTCGGACAGGGAAGTCTTAAGGCCGGCAATCTGCTCGGTCAGAAGATTCTGTTCGCCGACTGCCTTCTCTTTTCTTAATGAGGCATCCGCATGGCGCTCCTTCGCATCCCGAAGGCTGTCCTGATAACGCTCCAGTTCCTCTAACAGACGGTCATATTCGTCCTTCGCCTGCGAGAATTCGGCCTTTGATTTGTCAAAGTCTGCCGTGGCGATGCGGATCTTTTC
>CADBTG010000128.1 GCA_902797475.1 uncultured Lachnospiraceae bacterium
AGGCAGTTGAAGAGGTTGTTGAGGAAGCAACTGAAACAGTTGAAGAGACTGTTGAAGAAGCTACTGAAGCTGCTGAAGAAATTGCCGAAGAAGTAACTGAGACTGCAGAAGATACTGTAGAGGAAGCTGCCGAGACAGCTGAAGAAGTAGCTGAAACAGCTGAAGAAGCCACCGAAACCGTAGAGGAAACTGTTGAGGAAGCCGCTGAAGAAGTTGAAGAGGCTGCTGACGACAATGTTTTCGTTTCCCCGATTCCGCCGAGAGAGATTAAGACGATCTCCTATAAGAACGGCAACCGTTACGCCGGCGAGGTGGATGAGAATGATCTTCCGGACGGCAGCGGCATGTATGAGTATGCTAATGGCAGCAGGTACGAGGGAAGCTTCTGCAAGGGTATGAGAGAAGGCATCGGTCGCTTCACCTGGCATACCGGAGACTTTTATGAAGGCGAATGGCAGCAGAACAATCGCCATGGATACGGCCGCATGGTATTTAAGAGCGGTAACATAAAAGAAGGTCGTTTTGAAAACAATACCTTCATCGGATAGCGACAAAGGAGCGCATTGATCGTCCCATGTATTACATTGACATTCACAATCACATGTTGAACGGCGTTGACGACGGTTCCAGAAACCCCGAAACGACGGCCAAAATGTTGCAGCTGGCTTACAACGACGGCATTCGCGGAATCATTTGCACCCCGCATTATCTTCCCGGCGTATATACGACCGGAAAGGCGGAGCGTGTCATCCGCGTAAAGCATCTTGAGGCCATCGCAAAGAAGTTCTTCCCCGGCCTTGCCCTCTACGAAGGGTGCGAATACTTCGCCTCTTCGGGACATTTTACAGAGGATTTGGAAAAGGGAAGAGCCGGCACGCTTGCCGACAGCAAATATGTTTTGGCGGAGTTTTCGCCGGCGACTCCGGAAGATGTGATTGAGCACCGTCTGATGGAGATTATCGGTACCGGCTGCTGGCCGATTCTGGCGCACGCGGAGCGCTATATGGCTTTCGAAAATGAAGCCTTCCGCCTGCGGGTTTCCGGATTTGCCTACATCCAGATTAATGCGGAGAGCATGCTCGGGGAGGCCGGAACCGGAATTAAACGTCTGGCCAGAAAGATGTTGTCCGAGGGAATTGTTACCTTTGTGGCAACGGATGCGCACGGTGCGCATCACAGAAAGCCGGTTCTTTCGGAATGTGCACTCTATCTGGAAGAACACTTCGGAACCGAATACATGGAAACGCTTTTGTACTATAATCCCAAGTCGATTTTGGACAATATTAAGCTGTAATCATCATGGCAGGTTTTCGGACCTGCTATGACATTTTTGAATGCCCCAAACCATATGATGGAAAAGGGGACGATCCCCTCGGGATCGGGAAAGAAAGGAGGAGGCAGGCTGTTTCATGCAAGGCCTGCTGCAGTATGTCGTCGGAAACCAAACAAACCGCGGGTCAGGAGGTCGAGATTAATCTCTCGGAGCTGTTTTATCTGCTCTGGTCCAAGCTCATCACCATCCTGATTGTAACCGTTTTTTTCGGAGGGGTCGCATTTGCCTACAGCCGATTCTTCATTCCGAAACAGTATCGTGCCGAGTGTAAGATTTTCGTGCTGAACCGAAGCAACGAAGAGTATCTGACCTCCTCGGATATCTACGCAAGTAACGCCATTTTGAAGGACTTTGAGATTCTCGCAGGCAGCCGTACCGTAATCAACCGGGTCATTCACGACCTGGATTTGGATTATGACCCCGCGAATCCGCAAAAGGCCTCGTATACGTATGGCCAATTGCGCTCGGAAATCGGTGTTTCCGTTCCGCAGAACGCTCGTTTCCTGTTCGTCAGCGTGACTGACCGGAACCCGAACAATGCAAAGATTCTGGCTGATAAAGTCGCTGATGTTTTGGTAGAGCAGATCATCTTCATCATGAAGTCGGATGCTTTCATCGTGGACTATGCTGTCGTGCCCGGAGGTCCGGCTTCGCCGAATGTCCGCAAATACACGATTTTAGGGGCTTTGTGCGGATTTCTTTTGGCGTGCGGCATCATCATTCTGAGATTTGTCACCGATGATACGATTAAGACCGATGAGGATGTTGAGAAGTATCTTTCCCTTCCGGTTCTCGGGTCCATCCCGCTTGATGACAGCGAGCCTAAGAGAAAGCGCTCGGAATACAGGGCTGATTTGAAACGGGCCAGGAAACTGTATCAGAAAAGGAGGGAGAGATAGCCATGCAAAAAGTGGAATTCATTAAATCTTCTTCCGATACTTTCCAAAAGACCGAGGCGATTAAAAACCTTCGAACCAATCTGCAGTTTTGCGGGGCGGACATTCGTGTCATCATGTTGACAAGCACGTTCCCCGGCGAAGGCAAGTCCTCGACTTCGATTGAGCTTGCCAAATCGTTTGCGGAACTCGGAAAACGCACGGTTTTCGTGGACTGCGACCTTCGTAAGTCCGTATCGCTTTCCTGGTTTACGTCCGATGAAAGACTGTACGGACTGACACACTTCCTTTCGGGCATGCAGAACCTGGAAAATTGCATCTGTGAGACCGACGTTCCGAACCTCCACATTCTGTTCCCGGGCGTCTGCCCGCCTAACCCGGTGGAACTGTTCAACACAAAGCGTTTCAGCGCCATGATCAATGCCCTGAAGGAGCATTATTCCTTCGTCATCATTGACACGCCGCCGATGGCCAACGTTGTCGACGCGGCCGTTCTTTCGCAGTATTGCGACGGTTCGGTTTTCGTCATCAGCCAGGGTAATGTCCGTTACAGACTTGCGCAGAAGATGATTGAGCAGCTCGGACGAAGCGGAAGCAAGGTGCTCGGTGTCACATTTAACAAAGTCGACAGCAAGCAGAATTACCTGCAAAAGAGTTATTACGGCCGTTTCTACGGCAAAAAATACGGAAAATACGGCGGATACGGCAACTACGGCCGGTCCGACAGAAACAGCGAGGAAGAAAAATGATCAGCGAAACCATTTTAAACCTGAACAGAAACGGTTCGGCTATCCGTGCCATGTTTGAGGAAGGCGCCAAAATGGCGAAAGAGTTCGGCAAGGAAAATGTGTACGATTACAGCCTCGGCAACCCGAGCGTTGAGCCTCCGAAGGAGGTAAAGGAAGCCATGACGGCCGTGCTTGCGGAGGAGTCTCCCAATTCGGTCCACGGCTATATGAACAATGCCGGTTATGAGGATGTCAGACAGGCCATTGCAGAGCATCTCAACAAAGAGCACGGGACTGCTTTTTCTGCCCGCAATATTCTGATGACGGTCGGCGCGGCCGGCGGCCTTAACGTAATCCTTAAGGTGCTTCTGAATCCCGGCGACGAAGTCATGACATTTGCCCCGTTCTTCGGTGAATACCGCAACTACGTAACCAATTTCGCGGGTAAGCTTGTAACGGTTCCGACCGATCCGGATACGTTCCTTCCGGTTGCGGAGAACCTTGCTGCCGCCATTACGCCGAAGACCAAGGCGCTGATCATCAATAACCCGAACAACCCGACCGTCGTCGTTTATTCCGAAGAGGTCATCCGCAAGGTGGCTGAAGTTCTGGAGGCTAAGCAGAAGGAACTCGGAACGTCCATCTATCTGATTGCGGACGAGCCTTACCGTGAGCTGGTTTATGACGGTGTCACGGTTCCGTACCTTACGAAATACTACCGCAACACGATTGTCGGTTATTCCTACAGTAAGTCGCTGTCCCTTCCGGGTGAGCGTATCGGTTATCTTGTCATGCCCGATGAAATCGACGATGCGGACGAGATCATTCCCGGGGCAGCAGTTGCCAACCGCGTGCTCGGATTCGTCAATGCGCCGTCTCTGATTCAAAGAGCGATCAAGCGCGTTCTCGACTCCAAGGTTGACGTTGAGATTTACAACCGTAACCGTGAGCTTCTGCTTAGTAAGCTGACCGAGTACGGCTACACCTGCGTTAAGCCGCAGGGCGCTTTCTACCTGTTCGTGAAGGCTCCGGGCGGAGATGACAAGGCATTTGTGCAGGCGGCGAAGAAATACCATCTGCTGCTTGTAGCAGGCAGCGGCTTCGGCGGTCCCGGCTATTTGAGAATCGCCTATTGCGTGGATTATGACATGATTGTCCGTTCGCTTCCGGCCTTTAAGAGCCTTGCGGAAGATTACGGACTTTGATTCGGAAAGGTTTCTGATATGAGCTACAGTTTCATGGACAATGTCCGGAAGGTTACTCCCTATGTTCCCGGCGAGCAGCCCGAAGGCAAAGTCATCAAATTGAATACGAACGAGAATCCGTATCCGCCGGCGCCTGCCGTCGGGGAGATTCTTGCCGCAACCGATGCGGATATCCTCAAAAAGTATCCCGAAGCTGACATCGGTCCGCTTGTCCGGGCGCTTGCGAAGGAGTACGGAGTTGACCCGAAGCAGGTATTTGTCGGTGTCGGAAGCGATGATGTCATCGGCATGATTTTCCTTTCCTGTTTTGCGGGAGAGAAGGCGGTCGCATTTCCCGATGTCACCTATTCCTTCTACGATGTCTGGGCGGAGCTGTTCCGCGTTCCTTATAAGCAGATCCCGCTGAAGGAAGATTTTACGATCGACATTGATGATTATGACGGTCAGTGGGGCGGCATCATCATTGCCAACCCGAATGCGCCGACATCGATCGAGCTTGAGATTTCCAAGGTGGAGGAACTGGTAAAGCGCCATCCCGAGTGCATCGTCGTTATTGACGAGGCCTATGTGGATTTCGGCGGCACGAGCGCGCTTTCCCTGATTCCGAAATACCCGAACCTGCTTGTTACGCAGACCTTCTCCAAATCCCGTTCCCTTGCCGGAATGCGCATCGGATTTGCCATCGGAAGCGAGCAGGTCATTAAGGCGATCAACGATGTCAAATACTCCTACAACTCCTATACGCTGAACCGGACGGCCATCGCGGCCGGTGTTGCTTCATTAAGCGACCGGGACTACTTCGAAAAGACCTGCGCCCGCGTCATGAAGACGAGAGAAGCAGCGAAGAAGGAACTTGCCGCACTGGGCTTTTCCTTCCCGGAGTCGAAGACCAACTTCCTGTTCGTGACACACGAATCGGTTCCTGCGGAGTACCTTCAGAAGGAGCTTAAGAAGCGTGACATTTACGTACGTTTCTGGAACAAACCGAGGATTGACAACCGCCTTAGGATCACAATCGGGACGGACGAAGAGATGGCGGCTTTATTTGCCGCGCTTAGAGAGATTATCGGACAATGCAGGTAAGAAATTATCAAAAAGAACTGGATCAGCTGATTGAACGCATACAAAAAGAGGGCTCTGTGCCCTCTTTGCTGTTACACGCCTGTTGTGCGCCGTGCAGCAGTTATGTGCTTTCGTATCTTTCGGAATATTTCCGGATTACGGTCGTATTTTACAACCCGAACATCACTTCCCCGGAGGAGTACCGTAAGCGCGCAGACGAGCTTACGCGCCTGATTTCCGAGCTGCCGGCGAAATATCCGATTGCCGTGAAAACGGCCGAATATGACCCGCAGGAGTTCTTACAGGCCGTAAAGGGACTCGAGCAGGAACCCGAAGGCGGGAAGCGCTGTGAGGTTTGCTTCCGAATGCGTCTTTCCTATGCCGGAAGGCTTGCGGCCGAACAGGGCTTTGATTACTTCACGACAACCCTTTCGATCAGTCCTCTGAAAAATGCGACGCTTCTCAATTCCATCGGCGAACAGCTTGCCTCCGAAATCGGTATTCCTTACCTGACTTCCGATTTCAAAAAGAAGGGCGGATATCAGAAATCCATCGAGCTGTCCCGCGAATATGACCTGTACCGTCAGGATTACTGCGGCTGCGTTTTCAGCTTACGGGACAGAAATCAGCGCCTGCAGGGCGGCAGCAGCGACATCGGCGGGAGCCCCGCTTCCGGCCCCTCCGTGCTCTAAGAACACGACAAATGCATACGGATGCTCTTCGGAGTTCAGATAACCGGCAAACCAGCCATTGGATTTGCCGGTTTTTTGTTCCACGGTTCCCGATTTGGCGCCCATACGGACATTCGGGAAGCGGTCGGTTCCGTATACATGAGAGACATTATACTCCATATAACCGCGCATGATTGCGGCAGTTCCTGCATCAACAAGCGTCCCGGTATATTCGGTTTCGGGCGTTTTCAGATTCGTTCCGTTTGAAGCGGTAACATTTTTCAAAAAGGTCGGAACGGCTGACTTTCCGCCGTTCGCTACGGCGCCGATGTACATTAAAAGAGAGCACGGATTGACGAGGTCGTGGTGAAGCCCTACGCCTGCCCAGCCGAGCTGATATTTTGTTGCGGCAGCCAGTTCAAAGGAGCCCTTTGCATTGGCAAATGTGAAGATCCGACGGGACGAACTAAGCCCTGCCTTATCCACATAGGAAGCCATCTTATCACCGCCGATTTCGGCAGCCAGAGCGGCAAATGTGCAGTTACAGGAGTTGGCGTAAGCCTCCTGAAGCGTCTGCGTTCCGTGCGCTTTCGGGCAGGAGACGTAATTGTCCCCGATTTTCACGGAACCGGTGCATTCGTAAAGTCTTGCCGAAGCATCCGGAAGCTCCGATAAAGCAGCCTGCAGCGTGAGCGTCTTAAAGACAGAGCCCGGTGTAAAGGTGGAGGAGAAGAACCGGTTGATGTAGGCGCCGGTATAGGAATCACTCCACTCAATGTCTTCGGGAATGTTATTCGGATCGTAACTCGGCGAGGAAACCAGACATAGAATCTCGCCGGTTTTATAGTTGTAAACACAGGCACAGCCGAAGAGACCGTTCATGGCCTTATAAGCAGCCGAGCAGGCTTCGGCATCGATTGTCAGCGAAACCTTATTGCCTTCGTCGTTGATGGCATTTGCCCCGGAGCTTCTCTTATAAGCGACGAGGTACTCGCGCAGATTGCTTAAGGCTCCGGTCCGGATCTTGCCGGCGGAGTCGCCGACCGTATGAAGAGTCGCGACACGGATGTCAAAGTTCGGCGAATAAACGCGGACGCCATCCTTAACCGAAGAGAGAATGACACCGTTTCGGTCCGTGACGGTACCGGTTTTCAGTTCTCCGTTATCGGAATACAGGTGCTTGTTGTAGGACTGCTCGTACCATTTTTCAGAATCGCGCACGTAACGGACTAAGAAGAGGACGATTCCGAAGATGAAGGCGAGAAGAATCAGTCTGCAGAAGAGGGCTCGGTGTTCAATTTTGCGCATCGTCATTCACCTCCTCCGATTCGGATGAAGGAACGGATTCCTTGCGTTTCCTGTAATAGCGGATGCCCGCGAAGCTGGCGCCCGGACGGGTGTCGACGGCTTTCAAAAAGGCAAGAAGCCCCCATGCGGCAATCATCGAAGAGCCGCCGTTGCTGACGAAGGGAAATGTCACACCGGTAAGAGGTAGCATGTCGACCGAACCGAATATATTAAGAGCCGTTTGGAACACGATCATGGATGTGGCGGAACAGGCCGCAATTGTGTAGTAGCTTGAGCGGCTCATCCGGCAGGATTTGATGGCAAATGCGGCGAGGGCGATGATGCAGCCGACAATCAGAATGCCCGTAATCAGCCCCCATTCCTCGCAGACCAGACCGAAGACAAGGTCGGTATCGCTTGCGGCGACCCGCTTTAAAAAGCCTTCTCCGGGACCGACGCCGAGAAGACCGCCTGAGGAAATGGCTGTCATCGTGCGGGTCTGCTGGTATCCGCCGGAGGAAGCATATTCCCAGGCGTGGCGCCACGTCGAGAAGCGTTTCCAAATGTAAGGCTTGGCAATCAAAACCATGGCGCCGCAGGAAACCGCGCCGCCCGACATAAGCATCAGCGTCGCAAAATCGCCGGAGCGCAGATACGAAATGACGAGAAATGTGATGAAGAAGATGGCCGCACCGCCGAAGTCGCTCATCAGGCCGAAGAGCATCATCATCGCAAGCGTCAGCACCATGAACAGACCAAGGTTACGCTTTCGGAACAGTCGGTCAAGTGTTGCCGCGCCTGCAAAAATATAGCAAAGCTTGGCAAG
>CADBTG010000129.1 GCA_902797475.1 uncultured Lachnospiraceae bacterium
GTGAACAGTGCAATGTACATGGAATACCGATAGAACAAATCGAACGTCGGCCAGGTCAGGACGAACAGAATCTTTCTCCTAAGCGGCATCTTCGGAATGCGGTTTCGGTCCGTAAAGAACAGATAGATGCCGATGAAGATGTTGCCGAGTTCAATCTGGATGCGGGAAAGGAAAAAGACGAAAAATGTCAGTCCCGCATTGCCTATGACGGCGCGCATTCCGGGGCTTATGGTCACATTTCCCCTGCCTCCCGTAAGGATGCGCACGGCCGTTGAGATCCAGTCTCCGCCGCCGAACAGATCCACGCTCGCGCCTGCCTCATAGCAGTGGCAGGACATGAACAGAACCGTCACCAGAATGTATAAAATCGCGCGAATCAGCGCCGCGGGAATCAGCTGCGACAAAGTGTCGTAAGCAGCAAACCGGTGCCGGATACCCTCGACGACTCTCTCTCCGACCGGCTTGCCTTTGTTCTCGCCCTTCTTTCGGAACACATTTCCCACGAAGATATTCAAAAACAAATACCATCCGGTCTCGACAAAGGCCTGCAGATGACCCTTCGACCAGCGGATTCGCTGCCGGAACGCAATTTTCAGATCGGTCGGCTGCTCATCATAAAACACCGCCTCGTGATTATACGAAATCGCATAGCCGTGGGCGACCGCATCGGCCGTAAAGGCACGGTCCTCGGTCAGGCTTACGTATTTCCAGCCGTTTCTGACAAGCTCGTTCGCAAACAGAAAGCCGGTTCCCTGGATATTCGTCGCAAGACGCAAAACCGATCTTGCGCGGTGCTTTAACCGGCTCGAACGGATCCAGTGCAGGGCATAGGATGCGGAAACCCAGTTTTCGTCGAAGTTCTTGGAATTCCGATAAGAAGTAACGATCTTCTCGCCGGCGTCAAAGGCATCGTTCATCCGCGAAATGTAATCGCGGTTTAAGAGGTTGTCCGCGTCAAATACGAAGTAGCCCTCGAAGCTTTCGATGCCGTAATCCTCTTCGATTCGCTCGAACAGATATTTAAGCGCATAGCCCTTCGTCCGCTCATTCGGATTCTGATGTTCGTAGCAGACGGCCCCGAGCTCACGCGCGATGTCCGCTGTCCGGTCCGTGCAGTTGTCCGCCACAACGAAAACCGTCAGGCACTCCTTCGGATAATCCTGCCTCTCAATGCTCTTTATGAGATTGCCGATGACCGTTTCCTCATGTCTCGCGGGAATCAGAATCGCATAGCGGTGATGCTGTTTCGCCTCGGGAAACTTTCTCGTGAAGAAAAGTCCGATGATGAAAAATGCAACGTAATGTACGTTAAACAGCGACAGAAACGCCAGCACCCAGCCGTATACGGCATTGACCGGCGTATACCACTCTCCGAGCCTTTCTACTATGCTTGTGATGACAGATAAGAAATGAACCATGAGCTCTCCCAGCTAAACGGCAGATTTGGCGAAGACTGCGGGCAGGCAGCGCATTTAAATGCGCTTCGCGCGTGGCGCCGCCTTCGCAGCAAGGCATCCCCCGGCTGCGCCGGTGCCTCCTTCCTGCTAAAAGTGTCTTCCTCCGCCACCGCCGTGGGACGTACCGCTGCTGCTGTGATGCGTGCCGCCACCGCCGCTTCTTCCGCCGGAATACGACGAGGAAGACGGCTCCGGTTTTCTGGTCTTAGTAACCGCCGTGCGGATATAGTTTTCCCTCACATTCCTGATATGGGTGGACCCGGGAACCAGATACGCACCTGCCGTCGAAGCCGTGGCAACGGTTTTATTTGCCGCCTTCTTAACCGCGGCAATAATCGAAATGACAAGGAAGATTCCGAGAAGCCACAAAAAAGCCATTCCGAAGCTCATCGGATAGTGTTTGTATTTTTCAAGGAAAATCGTCTTTCTGACGAATTTCTCGGCAGCGCCGTTAAAGCTGTCCCCGCCGAGGGCGGATTTCACATAGTTGGAAAGGACCGTCAGATGGTTCCCGCTGAAAAGCTTCTGCGCTTCTCCGGCAACGAAAATCTTATAGGCCGCCTTTCCTCCTTCGGAATACAGGTAAAGGGCAACGCCGCTTCTCCGGCTGCCTTCGCCGTAGCCCATGTAATTGTAGTACCGCTTCACATATTCTTCCGGGAAATAATACAGGGTCGCATCCTCATCCACGA
>CADBTG010000130.1 GCA_902797475.1 uncultured Lachnospiraceae bacterium
AGGGAGCGAAGAGAAAAGGCAATCGCAAAGTATCGGGACGAATATGAAAAATGGAGACGATAATCCGTCAGGAGCGAAGAAAGCCCTTTCCCCAACGGGAGAGGGCTTTTAATGACATAAAAAGGGACCTCGGAGTGAGGTCCCTTTTGCATGCTATAACTTGCTTATCGGATTACGCGATAATTCTTCTTGCGAAGAATTGCTGTTCCGAACATGCCTGCTCCGGCAAGTGCCATAAGAGTAAACCAAAGAATCAAATTACCGGTATCGCCGGTTGCCGGAGAATCGGTTGCGGGCTGTGTGGCATTGCTACCCGGAGCGGTCGTTCCGCCATCGGACGTATTGGTTGCCGCTGCAATGCTCAGAGGAACAGTTACTTCGCCGTCGTCAAATACGACGCGAACATCATGATCACCGGTGGAAAGGGATTCCAGGTAATCGGGAGAGAAGGTAATCACGGTACTTCCGGAAGCATCGGTATAGGCTTCGCCGCGCTTTGCTTCTTTGCCGCCGACTTCTACCTTGCCGGCAAAGTGACTGTAGCAGGAAGCATCATCAACAGCGCGTTTGAAAGTTGCAACAACGGGCTTTTTGCTGCCCTTAGTGTAGGAGAGTTTGGCATCTGTCGAAACATACAGGGGCTTGAAGGATGCAATAATCTGTACCGGGCTGTCAGGCATTGTGAAAGTATAGGAGCCGTCTTCATTCTTGGTAATCGCATCCAGGTATTCACCGTCGATGGTCTCGATGGAACCGTCTTCCACATATTTCGCTTTAATTACACGAACCTCATCGATTGCGTATCCTTTGTCAGGGATAACATTGAAGAGGACTTTCTCGCCTTCATCAGCGGAAAAAGACAGATTGTCGATGAATTCGATAGTGCCGCCTTCTCCGGGATTTCTGCCGATGAAGAGCTTTTCGGAGTCGGGATCATCGCTTCCTTCCTGATTCGGGTGGAAATCCACCCAAATGGACACATTGGAAGCAGGCATTTTGAAGGAATACAGTTTGGTTGAGGCATCATAGTCCGGAGTGATAATATCTGCAATTTCATAATCTTCATCGTAGACGAGAATGCTGGGGTTGGAGCATTCCGTGGTATTATCACCGTCTGTGATGGAAAAGCCTTCGGCAGCATGAAATCCTTCATCGGGTGTTATGGAAAAGTAAACGGTTTCATCAGCTTCGGCGAAATATGTTCCCTCGTAAGCTGTACGGTCAATAAGCGTTACGGTTCCGTTTAAGGTAGAATTGCTAATCCAGTAGTATTCGGGACCAATATAATCACAATAGAAGCCAACATAATCGGCAGGCATTGTGAAGGAATACGAATTCGTTTCTTCATCATAAACCAGGTCAGCTGCTTTTTCAGGGAGACCGTCTTCGTTGAATTTCAGAAGAGAAGGATTCGGGAACGTAAAGCTTGTTTCTTCATCTATATAAATCCGGACTTCGCTTTCCGGGGTATATCCTTCCGGCGCATTCACGGAAATAGAGATGAGATCGCCTTCGTTGACCTCGACGAGGCCATACTCGTCAGGGGTCAGTTGCGTAGCCGTGTATCCTTCACCGTCCTCATTCGGCGTTAACAAAGTGACGATATACTCTATTTCGCTGCCGTAAGGAACCGAGAGAGAGTAAGAGGACGAACTGCCCGGAATATAATCCCAGAAGAAATTAACTGACATGGCGGGCATTGTGAAGGAATAGGAATTCGTGGCCTCATCGTAAATAAGTTCGCCTACGGCAGAGGGAATGCCATCCTCATCAAATGTTAACAGGGAAGGATTCGGGAAAGTAAGGGTTGTGTCTTCATCAATTACCCAACGAATCTCACTATCCGGGACATAACCTTCCGGCGCATTCACGGAAACAGAGATAAGATCGCCTTCGTGAACCTCAACGAAGCCGTATTCGTCAGGAGTCAGTTGTGTAGCCGTGAAGCCTTCACCATCCTCATTGGGTGTTAACAAAGTGACAATATACTCTGTTTCACCGCCGGTAGGAACCACGAGAAAATAGGTCGGATCGGGTTCTGTCGTCGAACTGCCCACACCGAAATCCATATAAAGATATACGTCGGAATCCGGCATTGTGAAAGTATAAACGTCATTTATTTCATCATAATCCGGTGTAAAATAGGATTCGATGCCGTTAACACCACGAACAATAAGGCTGGGATTCGGAAACGTTAAGTCTTTGTCGCCATCCCGAATGCTCACGGAGTCTAACAGGGAATAACCGGTCGGATAAGTCGCGGAAAAGGAGATGAGATCTCCTTCCTGAGCATAGCACCATCCGTTCGAATCAGGAATCAGCTGCGTAGCGATGGATTCTCCGGATTCATTCACAGTCAACAGATTAACTGCGATTTCTGCCACGCCGCCATAAGGAACACTGATAATATGTGACTGGGCAGGAGGCGTAACAGATGCAGGATCCTCAAAATGTGCTGCAATGAGCACTGCGGATTCCGGCATTGTGAAGGAATAAAGTCCGGACGTCTCATCATAGGAGAACGCTACGGTTCCGGTAGCATTTCCATCATAATCACGTGTTATCACGACGGGATTGGAATCATAATCATTCAGCTCAACAGAAACAGAGTCCTTAAGGACGAAACCTTCTTCAGTAGACAGGGAGAAGGAAACGGTCTGACCTGCAGACTGATAATAGAATTCCCATTCATCAGGGGTAAGATCGGAGATGTTAATCTCTCCGTTTTGGGAATCCCGTACAATGGCGTAAGTCTGTGCTTCGGAACTCGATCCTTCATCAGGAACGCTTTCCGCAGCCCGGGCAGACGGGACCAGTGAAAAAGCCAGAAAAACGGCCAAAAACAGTGCAAAAAATCGTCTTTGCATGGTTCTTTCCCTCCATAGTATAGAATATCGTTCTCGCATAAACGAAGTAAATATATTTTACACTACAGGGAGGGTAACTGTCAAGTAAAACTGTGTTCATTTTTCAATAAAACTGTTGTTCCGCTTCTTCGCAAAAACAAAAAAAGAAGAGCCTCCGAAAAGAGACTCTTCTTTGCATCAACGGGACTATATTACTGCTGAACCGTTACGTTGATAACATGCGGCTGTGCGCCGTTGTACCAGTAAAGGAATGCTTCCACATCAATGATGTCGCCCTGCTTGAGACCTTCAACAGTCTTGTAAACATCTGTGTCGGCGCCGCGGAGATAGGATTCCACAACGAGGGAGATGTTCGTGCCGTTTGAGGAAACGCGGAAGTAGATGTCGTCTCCGCGAGTGCCGGAGCCGTCATACTTGTACATCGGATCGCCGGTAACCTTAAGACCCTTGAACGAAACGCGGCTGTTCATAAGAGCAATCACTTCGGGAACCTGGCTGAAGATGCCGTCTACTGCAAAGTAAGGCGTAATATCAGTGGCAGGAGCAATGTAGCTTCCCTCAAGAATCTCGAAGGTAGCGCCCTCGGCAACTTCGACTTCGCCGGACCAGGTAGTCTTGTAACCCTTTACGCGAATCTTGGTTCCGGGAACAAGTTTCTTCGAATCCTCCTCGGAGCATACCATGTTGTAAAGGAAGTATCCGCCGTCGGGATCTGCAGCGTAAACGGTGATTTTATCTTCCCACCAGGACTGATGATCCTGAACATAGCACTCAATCGTAACTTCATCGTCATCCGCAGCGGCAATGTACTGAGCATGGGTCATAACGCCCTCGCTCTTGGCATTTACGTTGCCGGTAACCGTCGCCTTCGTAATGTGGGGGTTAGCACCGTTGTACCAGTAGAGGAAACCCTCAAGGTCAACGGTATCGCCGGCCTTCAAAGCCTCTACGGCCTTATAAACATCGGTGTCCTTTCCGCGAAGATAGGACTCAACGGTAAATGTGAAAATCTGATCGCCCTTTGCAACCTTGAAATAGAGGTCATCGCCGGGGTTACCGGAACCGTCCCACTTGTAAGTGGCTGCGCTTACAACGGTAAGACCCTTGAAAGCAACCGGAAGGTTCTGGGACTTGATAAGATCATCGGTACCGAGCTGAGCGGTAACGTCCTTCACAGGAGCAATGTAATTGCCGTCCTCAAACTCAAAAGTAGCGCCCTCGGCAACCTCAACTTCGCCGGACCAGGTAGCTTTGTAACCCTTTACCTTAATCTTGGTTCCGGGAACAAGCTTCTTTGCGTCCTCTTCGGAGCAGGTCAGGTTGTAGAGGAAGTATCCGCCTTCGGTATCGGCCGCATAAACGGAAATCTTGTTCTCCCACCATGACTGGTGATCCTGAACATAGCACTCAAGTACAACCTCGCTCTCATCGGCAGCGGCAATATACTCTGCGTAGGTCATAACGCCCTCGCTCTTTTTAGCCGGATCGTCGGCCTCGGGAGTGGGGGTAGGCTCTTCGGTCGGAGTTGCCGTCGGAGCTTCCGTCGCAGCTGTTGTCGGCGTGGAAGTTGGCTTCTTATCGCCGCAGGCAACAAGACTGAGAACAAGAGCAAGCATCAATAAAATGGCTGTTATCTTCTTCATTTTCTTTCTCCTTTTATATTACGGGAATCGCTTCCCGAACTTACAAGTACCATATTATACAAAGAAAAGCGAAAAATGCAATAGCATTATCACTGCAAAAAGAATAGACTATCTTATCGTTCCTGCATGGCTTTCATCCGTTTGATCAGGTAAATCGCAATCAGTCCGGCCCATACGACGGCCAGAGAGACAATCAGAACGGACGAAGTTTTCGGAAGAGGACCGAACTTCTTACCCTCGGAGACTTCAATCTGATCGAGGTGCTTTAAAGCCGAAGTGTCATCGTAAAGCTGCGCAATGAAGGCATCGTCGACGGTTTTCTTGCGGCGGACCGAGCGTGTCACATTTTCCACGAGCTCGCCTGCGGCCTCACGGACAGAAGCGGAGCCGGCGAATACGGGTGTGACAAATGTGCGGTCGATGTTGTCAAGAAACAACTTCGCAGCCTTAATCTTGACATCATAGTGCAGACTGTTATCGGTGCCTTCCGCGGCGAGATATTCCCGATAAGTGTCGGAATTCTGCGCCTTCAGCGTTACCGGGATGTAGCCCTCGGTCTGCGAGTAGGCAATCTGCACATCGTTCGTGAGCATGTATTGCATGAACAGCCACGATGCCATGACCTCGCCGTCGTCCTCTTTTGTGAAAATGCAAAGCGACGGGCCCTGGGAGATCATATACGGCTCGGACGGATCATATTGCGGAATCGGGCGCACAACGGTTTCAAACTGCACGATGTTCTCGGAATGAATGTCCGAGTTGGGGGCATTGCTTCCCATCCAGGTTGCGCCTGCGGTCGAGTCGATGGCGAAAATGCACTGGCCGGCGTTCAGGTAGTTGCCGGGGTAGCTCGAAATTTTGAAGGTCGAGAACGAGCGCGACTTCGCGTGGGGGACGATGGACTGCAGAATTTCCTTCGTCGTGTCATTGAATAAAAGCACATGGCCTTCCTCGTCGGAATAGGGTGCTTTCTTCTGCTTCAGCATCGAAATCATCATATTGTCGGTCGACTTATAGATGAACGGAATCAGCGTCGTCTGGCCGTTAACCAGGAATGTTCCCTCCGAATCCTGCTTCATCGCAGCTTCGGAAACCTCCCATACATAATCCCAGGTCGGGACATCGGGGATGTCGTAGCCGAGCTTTGTCACGAGGTCCTTGTTGATGTAAAGGGCCTCGGTCGAGCGCATGTAAGGAAGCGCGTAGGTACCGTCTCCGATGTGGCATTCCTCCATGAACTTCGGCACGATTTCCTCTTTCGAAGGTCCGTCGAATTTGAGCTTGCTGCCGCCGAGCCCGTAGTTCGGGTCCATGATCAGCTGGTCAAGCTGCACGACGACATTGTTTCCCTTTTGGTAGGTCGCAATGTGGTCAGGGTAGGTGATGCACACATTCGGCGTCGTGTCGGTCGAAATGTTCGTGATGACATCCTGGTAAATGGTAGCGTAATCCGTGTAGGTCTTCAGCGTCACGTGGATGTTCGGATAAAGCTTTTCGAATTCCGCGATGGCCTGTTTATAAATGTTGACCTGCGTGATGTTCGTATCATTTTTCGCCCAGAAGGAGATCGTGTATTCCTTTTTTGTGTCAAATTCCATAGGCACCCGGAACGCAACCCGCTTCTTGCCGCCGTGGCAGCCCGAAAGCGAGCAGCAGAGGAGCATCAGGATAAGCAGGAGAGAGGAAGCTTTGGTAAATCGTTTCATCCTTTGGTCCCTCCTCTCGATACGCCCTCCATGATTTTATTCCGAAAGCACAGGAACAAAATGATGAGCGGGACGGAGATGACGACAACGGCTGCCATCATGGCCGGTATGTTGTCGCGGCCGAAACCGTTCTGGCGGATTTCCTGAATGCCGTTCGACACAAGGTAATAATTCCGGTCATCCGTAATCAGACGCGGCCATACATAGCTGTTCCAACACTCGATGACTTTCAGAATCGTGATCGTCACGAGCGTCGGCTTCGAAATCGGAACCATGACGCGCAGCAGATATTTGAAATCGGAAGTGCCGTCCACCTTTGCGGCTTTGTAAAGCTCGTCGGGAATCTGCTCGAAATTTTCTTTCAAAAGGTAGATGTAGAACACCGACGTGATCGACGGAAGAATCAGTCCGGCGAACGTGTTCCGCATGTTCCACGAGGTAATCGTGACATAGTTCGTGATGATGACCAGTTCGTTCGGAATCATCATCAGGCTCAAAAACAGCGAGAAGACGAGGTTCTTGCCTTTGAAGTCCATCCGGGCGAAGCCGTACGCCGCAAGCACGAGGACAAACATCATCGCGGCAGTCGTGATCAGGGAGAAAATCAAAGTGTTCAGAAAGTATCTCGCAAGCGGTACCGCGGTAAATGCCACCTTATAATTGGCAAGTGTCGGCGCAAACGTATAGAACTTCGGAACTTCCTCCGCGTTGTATGCGCCCTGCGTCTTAAAGGAGGTCAGGATCATCCAGTAAAACGGGAATAAAACGGCAATCGCCGCAATTACGAGAAATGCATAAATCAGAATCCGGCGGATGAGCAGCCTTCTTCTGGCAGCCTGCTCAATGGCCTTGTAATCCTGCGCGGTCAGCGGACCGCTTTGATATTTCCTATCATTTGCCATGGCGGTCCTCCGTTAATAGTGTATTTTGTTTTTGCTCACCATCAGGTTGATGCAGGTGATGGTGAAGACAACGGCGAACAGAATCAGAGCGGCTGCCGAAGCAAACGAAGGATAGCCGCCGCTGTTGCCGTAGAGCATGTCGTAGATGTAGCCGACCATCGTGTTCATGCCGGCCGCGTTCAAATCCGTTCCGAACAGGGCAACCTCGTCGCTGTAGGCCTTGAACGCGCCGATGAAACCGGTGATGACAAGATAGAAGATCATCGGGGAAATCATCGGAAGCGTGATTTTGCGGAAGATTCTTCCGGGACGCGTGCCGTCCACGCGGGCTGCCTTGTAATAATCCTCCTTAACGGATGCGAGAGCGCTCGTTAAGATCAGAATTTTGAAGGGAAGCACAATCCAGACCGTATAAAGGCACATGACGAACATCTTGGCCCAGTA